>DAINSJ010000305.1:0-1813 GCA_036741375.1 Candidatus Limnocylindrales bacterium | reverse complement strand
CTGCCGCTGAAGAACGCGACCGACCAGCAAGCCGCCCTGCCACCGGGCGCGCGTGTCTCGGTGACGGCCTCGCCGGCGAAGGGTCTCGAGGCGACCGTCGCGCTCAGCGTCCGCCTCGAAGGCGCGGGCTTCCGGGTGGTTCCGCACCTATCGGCCCGGATGGTCCGGGACGAGGACCACCTCAAGGCCCTGCTCGCCCCGCTCGCGGACGCGGGCATCGACCGCGCTTTCGTCGTCGGCGGCGACGCCGAGGAGCCCGGCACCTACCCGGATGGCCTTTCGCTGCTCGAGGCGATGACCGAGCTCGGCCTCGCGCCGACCGAGATCGGGATCCCGTGCTACCCACAGGGCCACGCCTTCATCCCGGACGACAAGCTCCTCGCGGCCCTCGCCGCGAAGGCGAGATTCGCGAGCTACATGACGACCCAGCTGTGCTTCGACGCGAAGGCGATCGGCAACTGGCTGGCGGCGCGCCGGGCGGATGGGATCGAGCTGCCGGTCCGGATCGGCATCCCGGGCGTCGCCGCCATCCCGAAGCTCATCGAGATCAGCGCCCGCATCGGCGTCCGGGACGCGAGCCGCTTCGTCCTGAAGAACACGCGCTTCGTCGGGCAGCTGCTGGCGTCAGGCGGCGTCTACCGGCCAGGCGGCCTCCTCGAGAAGCTCTCGCCGCTGATTGCCAACCCCGCCGCCGATGTTATCGGCCTGCACATCTACACGTTCAACCAGGTCGCCGCGACCGAGGCATGGCGGCGGGAGTACCTCGCCGGCTGAGGGAGCGCGCGCCACCGAGGCGTTCGCCCGGCGAGCGTAACGACCGACGGAGCGGCCTCGATCAGCCCAGCGCGGTCGATTTGCTCTGCTGGCGAGCAGGTCAACCGGGAGAGGCGGGGCCATCGGTCGTTTGGGCCGCTGGATGAGCATCGAAGGAGGCGGGCGGCGCCGGCGGCGGCGGCGGCGGCGGCGGCTGATCAGCGCGCCTCCGGTCGCGTCAGCGGAACAGCTGCACGCGGCGGATCTTGCCTTCAATGACCTGATAGAGCTCGATCCATTGCCTCTCGCCGCGAGAGCCGTCGCCCATCGGCCAGGTGGGAACGATGCTGTGGATCATGACCCAATCGCCGACACCGACGGCGGTGGGCACGTCGGCGTGCAGCTCAGGATTTGCCGCGAATACTCCTTCAAAGGCGCCTCGAATAGCCTCGCGGTCAGCATCGAGGACGTTGCCCTGGCCGTCGACGAGCACGGCATCAGCCGCGTAATAGGACATCGTCCGTTCGATGTCGCGAGCGTTGTAGGCGGCCACCTGCGCCATGACGAGACCGACGTTATCCGGACTGTCCATCGGGTTCCTCCGCCGAATGCGATCTCCCCGCGAACGATGAAGGTGTCATCCTCCCTCGCGGTGATGCGTCGACGCCAGGGTGTCCAGCGTGCCGCGATCCAGCTGATCGGCAGTCACCTGGGCAACCCGCGCCCGCGTTCGGGCTCGCAACGTGGCGGTCCGGGCCCCTCCTTCGAGCGTCGCGCGCTCACCGACGACCGCGCCGGGTCCGATTTCGGCGACTTCCTTGCGGTCGACCTCGACGACGAACATGCCGTCGAGGATCAGGTAGATCTCGCTCGACCGATCGCCCTGCGCGACGAGCGTCTCGCCGACCTGCAAGCTCCGGATCTTCGGCTTCGCGTCGCCCATGATGCTGCGCGAGAGCTGTCGTTCGATGGCCGATTCGACCGTCGCGACGACGGCGGGTGAGTCGTACTCGCCCCACGGCGTGCGCTCCGCGAACGAGTCCTTGAACCATTTGTTGAA
>DAINSJ010000304.1:0-1854 GCA_036741375.1 Candidatus Limnocylindrales bacterium | reverse complement strand
CGTGTCGATGTCGTCGGCCGTGCCGGTGCCGTCCTCGAGCGCCCGCATCGCCTCGGCGAGCAGCGGCATGAGGATGCGATTCACGATGAACCCGGGCCGATCCGCCGAGACGATCAGCTTCTTCCCGAGCTCGTCCGCGAGCGCGCGGATCGTGGCCTCGGTCGCGTCGGTGGTCGCGGCGCCGCGGATCAGCTCGATGAGCGGCATGACCGGCACCGGGCTGAAGAAGTGCATCCCGACGAACCGGCCCTTGCGGCCCGGCGACACCGCCTGCGCGAGCGAATCGATCGAGATCGAGCTCGTGTTCGACGCGAAGATCGTCGCCTCCGGCGCCATCTCGTCGAGCGATCGCCAGAGCTCCCGCTTGACGTCGAGATCCTCGAACACGGCCTCGACAACGAGGTCGGCCGTCCGGACCTTCGCGATGTCGGCGCTGGGCTCGACACGGGCGAGGATGACGTCGCGAGCCGCCGTATCGAGCTTGCCCTTCGCAACGGAACGATCGAGGTTGGCGGCGATCCGATCGCGACCGGCAACGGCCCGAGCCAGGTCGGGCTCATAGAGGACGACATCCTTGCCGATCGCGGCATGGACCTGGCCGATGCCATGACCCATG
Organism: Candidatus Limnocylindrales bacterium; assembly: GCA_036741375.1. Lineage (GTDB taxonomy): Bacteria > Chloroflexota > Limnocylindria > Limnocylindrales > CSP1-4 > UBA5189. The sequence goes on along the minus strand of DAINSJ010000304.1, from coordinate 1,238 downwards.
AGCCCGGCGCCGGCAACGAACACCCGCTGCACCGTCATGACCGCAGAGTACGCGGAGAGGCGAGGTCGCCCAGGAGGCGGTCGGCAGCGGCGAATGGATCGAGGGCGTGGTCCGCAACGGCGCGGAGGGTCGCCTCCGTCGCCACCCGCCGATCCTCGGCCGTGAGGGATGCCCGGATTCGGTCGCCAAGGATCGCCCAGACCTGCGCACCGGCCCGGGCGAGGCGCGCCGGCGAGTCGGCGCCGTCGCGGGCGCTCGCCCGGTGAGCGTCGAGCGCCGCGAGAAGCTCGGGGACGCCCGCCCCGGTCGACGCCGTGGTCACGAGGACCTGGGGCTGCTTCGGGCGCGGTCGGGACGGTGCGGGCGCGGCGGGAGGTGGCGTCGCGGGTCCGTCGCCGGATGCCGCGGCCTCAGAGACGGCGGCGTGGCCCAGGGCGTGCCCTTTCCCGTGATGCCCATCTGAGGCGCCGACCCGTGCAACGGCCACGAGCATCGCTCGCAGTTGCGACGCGGTTCGCTGGGCTCCGGGTCGATCGCCCTTGTTCACGACGACGATGTCGGCGACCTCGAGCAGGCCCGCCTTGATCGCCTGGACCTCGTCACCCATCTCCGGCGCCTCGAGGACGACTGTCGTGTCGGCAGCCGCCGCCACCTCGACCTCGGACTGCCCGGTCCCCACAGTTTCGAGAAGGATCAGGTCGAAGCCGGCCGCATCGAGGACGGCGGCGGCGGCCGTCGAGGTCGAGGCCAGGCCGCCGGCGTGACCCCGCGCGGCCATGGAGCGAATGAACACGTCGCGATCGGATGAGTAGGCCTGCATCCGGACACGATCGCCGAGGAGGGCGCCGCCGGTGATGGGGCTCGATGGATCCACGGCGATCACCCCGACTACGCGGCCGCGGCTCCGGACCTCGGCGATGAGGGCCGATACGAGCGTGGACTTGCCGGCACCCGGCGGGCCCGTGATCCCAACGAGGTGCGCCCGGCCGGCGAGCGGGTAGAGCCGTCGCAGCGCGGCCTCGGCAATGGGGGTCCGGTTCTCGACGGCCGTGAGGAGCCTCGCGAGGGCCAGGCGGTCGCCGGCGAGCGCGGCATCGGCGAGGATGGCGGCACGGGCCTCGGGCGCGGACGCGCCGCGCGCGGCCACGTCAGTCGTGGGGTCGGGCGTTAGCCCGGAGGTAAAGCGCGACCTCCGCGATCGTCGTCCCGGGTCCGAACGTCGCGGCGACGCCGGCCTC
>DAINSJ010000303.1:0-1856 GCA_036741375.1 Candidatus Limnocylindrales bacterium | reverse complement strand
GCGCCTGATTCGACCCGTCATGCGCTCGGCGCATGAACGACAAGGATTCTGGCGCCATGGGCCGGCTTTCATGCTTGAGGGGCATACGGAACCGGGCAAGCCACCGATGAGCGAAAAGCCGAAGGTCTTCGTCTCGCGCCTGATTCCGGACGACGGCCTGCGGCCGATCCGCGAGGCTTGCGACCCGAGCATCTGGGAAGGCGAGCTGCCGCCGGAGCGCGAAGAGCTCCTCGCCGCCATCGAAGGCTGCGCGGGGGTCCTCACGCTCCTGACCGACCGCGTCGACGACGAGTTCCTCGACCGCGCCGGGCCGGGACTGAAGGTCGTCAGCAACTTCGCCGTCGGATTCGACAACGTCGACGTCCCCGCGTGCACGGCGCGTGGCGTCGCGGTTGGCAATACGCCCGGCGTCCTCACCGAGACGACCGCGGATCTCGCCTTCGCGCTGTTGATGGCCGCGGCGCGTCGCGTGTCCGAGGGTGATCGCTATGTCCGGGCCGGTCGCTGGAAGACCTGGGGCCCGATGCTGCTCCTCGGCTACGACGTCTCCGGCGCGACGATCGGGATCGTGGGACTTGGGCGGATCGGGCAGGCCATGGCCCGCCGGGCGCGCGGTTTCGGGATGAAGATCCTGTATCACGACCTGACGCGCGCGGACCCGGCCCTCGAGGCCGAGCTGGAGGCGACGTACCTCCCGCTCGAGAAGCTCCTGCCGGCGTGCGACTTCGTCTCCCTCCACGTCAACCTGAGCGACCAGACGCGCGGGCTGATCAACGCCGAGCGGCTCGGCTGGATGCGCCCGAATGCGATCCTCGTGAATACCTCGCGCGGGCCGGTCGTGGATCACCAAGCCCTGTTCGAGGCTCTCCGAGACGGCGGCATCGCGGGCGCCGGCCTCGACGTCACGGATCCCGAGCCGATTGCTGCCGACGACCCGCTCCTCACGCTCGAGAACTGCCTGGTCGTGCCCCACATCGCGTCCGCCTCGCGTGCCACCCGCAGCAAGATGGCCGAGATGGCTGCCGCGAACCTCATCGCCGGCGTCCGCGGCGAGCGCCTCCCGACGCCGGTCAACCCCGAGGTCTACGACCGACCGGCGAGCTAGCCTCAGACGCTCTTCGGGTCGGGCGCGACCACGCGATCGACGGGCACGGTCGACCGAGACGCTGGAGCCTCCAGCGCGCGCCCTGCGACACCGGCGGCCGCGGGTACTGGCGCCGCAGCTCCGGGAGCCTCAGGTGCCGGTTCCACGGCATCGCGCCTGCGGCGTTTTCGAAACGATGCCTCGATGAATTTGTACGAGATGATCGCAAGGGCGAGGCTGACGACCGTGTCAGCGATGATCCGGGTCACAGTCACGTGCGGCGTGGCCAGCACGCGACTCACCGGGTAATGCCACAGGTACAAGCCGTAGCTGATCTTGCCGAGCGCGACCAGCGGGGCCCATGAGAGCAACCGGCTGACCGGCGTCGCCTCGAGCACCCCGGCCAGAAACGCAAAGGACAGGATGGCAATGGCCGCAAGGAGCGGCCCGTGGGTGATCGTCAGGAACGACATGACCGCCAGCACCACGCCGGCCACCAGACCGAAGATCGGGGCGAACCGAATGCGCGGCAGGTAGGCGAGTGAGCAACCGAGCAGGAGCGGGGCGGCCCGATCGATGGGCAGCGCCGGGCCCTTGATCGCGTCAAGGGTGGCGAGCACCGCGCTGATGATCACGAACGGACCGACGAACCTGGGCAGGAAGCGCATGACCAGCCCAAGGGCGAGGGGCCACCAGAGATAGAACTGCTCCTCGACAGCGAGGCTCCACGTGTGGTTGAGGAAGCCGAGGTTGTCGCCGGCCCGGATCGCCC
>DAINSJ010000302.1:0-1859 GCA_036741375.1 Candidatus Limnocylindrales bacterium | reverse complement strand
CGGATCATCTCGCCGCCGGCCATGAATGGCGGCATGGCCTCGAGCAGCTCGCGCCGGGCCCACAGGGCGCCGGAGCCCGTCGGACCGAGCATCTTGTGGCCGCTGAAGACGTAGAAGTCGGCGCCGATCGCCTGGACATCGACGGGCACATGCGGCACGGCCTGCGCGCCGTCGACGAGGACGAGGGCGCCTGCGGCGTGGGCCATCTTCGTCATCTCGGAGACGGGGTTGATCGTGCCGAGCGTGTTCGAGACGTGGGTGAACGCGACGAGCTTCGGCTTGAGCTTCAGGAGGACCTCGAAGACGTCGAGCCGAAGGATGCCGTCGTCGGTGATCGGGATGAACTCCAGATCGCCGTCCTTCTCCTGGACGAGCAGCTGCCACGGGACGAGGTTCGCGTGATGCTCCATCTCGGTGAGGACGATCGCGTCGCCGCGGCGGATGTTCTTGCGGCCCCATGAGTACGACACTAGGTTGATGGCCTCGGTCGCGTTCCGGGTGAAAACGATCTCGTGGGGATCCGGCGCGTTGATGAACGTCGCCACCGAAGCGCGAGCCGCCTCGTAGGCCGCGGTCGCCCGCTCGCCGATCTCGTAGATCCCCCGATGGACGTTCGCGTTGTAGCCGCGGTTGAACTCGTCGACCGCGTCGATGACGACGTTCGGCTTCTGGCTCGTGGAGGCTGAGTCGAGGTAGACGAGCGGCTTGCCGCGGGAGTTGAAGGTCGCGAGAATCGGGAAATCGTTGCGAATCGCCTCGGGGTCGAGGCGGCCCTGGCGGATCCGGGCGTCGGGCCCGCTCGCGGGTGCGAGTGCGGTCGTCTCGGTGGTCACGCCTCGAGCTCCGGGCCCTTCGGGACGAGCAGCGCCTCGTCGGGCACGTCCGGGGCGAGGCCGGCCTCGCGAAGGATCGGGCCGTAGCCCTCGTCCTCGAGGCGGAGGGCGAGATCCTTGCCGCCGGTCTTCACGATCCGGCCCTGGGCGAGCACGTGGACGACGTCGGGCGTGATGTAGTTGAGCAGCCGCTGGTAGTGCGTGATGAGGAGGATGCCGAGGTTCGGGTTGAGCATCGCGTTCACGCCCTCGGCGACGACCCGGAGGGCATCGATGTCGAGGCCCGAATCGGTCTCGTCGAGGATGGCCATCTCGGGGTCGAGCATCGCCATCTGGAGCATCTCCAGGCGCTTCTTCTCGCCGCCCGAGAAGCCCTCGTTGACGTAGCGCGCGGCGAAGGCCTCATCCATCCGCAGGAGCGCGAGCTTCTCGCGCATCCGGCGCCGGAAGTCGAGCATCGAGATGCCGCCCTTCATCGGGTCGGTCGGGTCGACGTCGCCCTTCTTGTCGATGCCCTGGAGCTTCGCGTTCAGCGCGCTCCGGATGAAGCTCGCGACGCTCAGGCCGGGGATCGCGGTCGGGTACTGGAAGGCCAGGAACATCCCGAGGCGCGCCCGCTTGTCCGGCGACAGCTTCAGGACGTTGCGATCCTTCCAGGTGATCTCGCCACCGGTGACCTTGTAGGCGGGATGGCCCATGAGCGCGTACGCGAGGGTCGTCTTGCCGGAGCCATTCGGACCCATGATCGCGTGGACCTCGCCGGGCCCGACCTCGAGGTCGATGCCCTGCAGGATCTCGTGCTCCGGGTCCGCGATCGGCGCCACGCGGAGGCCGCGGATCACGAGCCGCGACGCCTCAGCGGGTGCGGGCGCTTCGTCCCGGGTGGCGGTGCTGACGTCGGTCACGATTGGGTCGTCGCTCCTTCGAGGCTGGCCGGGACCGGTCGGCGAGCCGGCACGAGGTCGGCCAGCGTCATCGTGTCGAGGGCGCCGGCGATGGCGTCCCGCACGCGGACCCAGAGGAAGT
>DAINSJ010000301.1:0-1865 GCA_036741375.1 Candidatus Limnocylindrales bacterium | reverse complement strand
TGTCACGTGACCGTTCGCTCGATTGAAAGCCTACGCGACCGTGATTACAACCTCGGCGCGAATGTTGCGACCGGGGTCGCCGCAGTCCCCCTCCGAGAACGCCCCCACGGCGTAGACGTGCCAGACCCCAAGCGGCAACCGCAGGATCGAGTCGGTCATGAAGGCACTGAACGCCGGATCAGGCGTCATCGAGGCGCCGGTCTTTGCAAAAGGCACCGTCAGCGGCTCGCCTCGCTGCAACTCGGTCGACCCACAGCTCTGAGCCCAGATTGGCTCGACGTTCCCGTTCAAGAAGCCATCGACGCCAAAACCGATCGTTTGAAGGGCGTGCGTGATCCTGACTGATGCGGCCGGACCCGTGTATGTCAGCGTCGCAGCGACTTGGATCGGCTCGCCGGCCGCGTACTCGCTCTTCGCCGAGGTGATCTCGACGGTGAACGGCCCGTCGACCGCGCGGCCCGAGGCAGATCCCGATGCGCTGCCGTGGCAGGCGGCGGCGAGGGTCGCCACGAGCGTCAGTGCGAGAAGCCATCTCATTGCCATTGGGTACGGGCCACAGGGTAATTCGGTTCAAATGCCATCCGAAAGCGTCGCTCAGCGTGATGTCGCGGGAGACTTGCGGGCGCCTGCCGTGACGAGGTGCTCGGCGCCGGATTGGAGGCCCTCGTAGAGGCGGGTCACCGTCTCGAGCGTGTCGGCCTCCTTCGCGTCCTTGTCGAGGCGGAGGTTCGCGATCCGGGGGAAGCGCAGCGCGAAGCCCGACTTATGTCGGTTCGAGCGGAGGATCACGTCGAACGCGACCTCGACGACGATCGTCGGCTCGACGACCCGGTAGCGACCGTGCTCGCTGATCGTGTGCTCCTGGAACCAGCGGGTCATCGTCGCGATCTCGGCGTCGGTCAGGCCGCTGTAGGCCTTGCCGATCGTGACGAGCCGGTCGTTGGCCTCGTCGCGGACCGCGAACGTGTAGTCCGACAGGACGCCGTGGCGCTTGCCGTGACCGACCTCGACCCCGACCACGACGCAGTCGATCGTCGCGAGCGCCTTCTTCATCTTCAGCCAGCCGTAACCGCGCCGGCCGGGTGAGTAGAAGCTCTTGGGATCCTTGACCATCAACCCCTCGTTGCGGCGGGCGCGGGCCTCCGTGAACGCGGCTTCGAGGGCATCGATCGAGTCGGCCTCGGTGAGGTACGACAGGGCGAAGGAGCCGCCGGTGTCGGCGAGGGGGAGGCCGAGGGCCTCGAGGCGATGCCGACGCTCCTCCAGTGGCACTTCGAGCAGGGGCGCGACGACGTCCGAGCCGCTCCCGTTGCCTGAGGCCTCGCGCAGCCCGAGCACGTCGAAGGCGACGTAAATCACCGGCACCTCGGCACGAACCGCCGGCGACGGGTCCTTCCGACCGAGCCGCGCCTGCAGCGAGATGAACGGCAGCACGGCGCCATCGCGCCAGGCGAGGATCTCGCCATCGAGGATGCCGTCCCAAGGCAGGTCGCGCGACGCGGCCACGACTTCCGGGAACTGGTTCGAGATGTCATGGAGGTCGCGCGAGTACAGCCGGACCTCACGGCCCTGGCGATGGAGCTGGCAGCGGATCCCGTCGTACTTGTCCTCGACCCAGACGACCGGCCCGAGGCGGGTCAGGATCTCGGCGGCGTCCTCGGCCGGCGACGCGAGCATGAACTTCAGAGGATGGAACAGCGACAGCTGGGCCGATTCGAGACGATCCTCGCGGGCGAGGACGGCTGTCTCGCCGATGTCGCCGGTCAGCATGCCTGCCCGCTTGACGGCGTCCAGTGGACGATCGAACGCTTTCGCGATCGCCGCCTCGACCAGGCCCTCCCGGAGCCCGATCCGGAGGTCGCCCG
>DAINSJ010000300.1:0-1882 GCA_036741375.1 Candidatus Limnocylindrales bacterium | reverse complement strand
GGCGTACGTCGTGAAGCCGACCGACACCCTCTGGGCGATCGCCGCGCGCACCTACGCGGGCGACGTCCGGGAGGGTGTCTGGAAGCTCGAGCAGCGGAACCACCTCGCCTCGGCGACGATCCGGCCGGGCCAGAAGCTGTTCTTGCCAGGCTAGGAGCCTGGGTCAGTAACCCTGTCTGACGTCCGGGCCGACCGGGACGATTCACCTGCAAATCGAGGCAGGAGGATCGAATGGCGACGGAGACGGTGCAAGAGGCGCAGGGCAGGCTCGTCGAGGTGGAGGCGATCGAGGTTCGGGCGAGCGGTGTCGGCGCGCCGGCTGCCGAGTCGAAGGCGTTCCGTCGCTACGACCCTGAGCAGGTGCTGCTGATGTCGCCGGTGCTCGGCGAGTGGATTCCGGAGGGCGACCTCGCCCACTTCGTGGGCGATCTCGTCGAGGGCGTCCTCGACCTGGCGGCGATCTATCGCTCCTATGAGTCCGAGCGCGGCTATCCGCCTTATGACCCGCGGCTGATGATGAAGCTGCTGGTCTACGGCTATGCGAACGGGATCTGCTCGTCGCGAAAGCTCGAGCGGGCCACCCACCGAGACGTCGCGATCCGGATGCTCTGCGCCGGCCAGCACCCTGACTACCGCTCGATCGCCCGCTTTCGCGCCCGCCACCTCGAGGCGCTCTCGGAGCTCTTCGTCGAGGCGCTTCGCCTCTGCGCCAAGGCCGGTCTCGTCTCACTCGGCCAGCTCGCCGTCGACGGCACCAAGCTCAGGGCCAACGCCTCCCGCCACAAGGCGATGTCCTACGAGCGGATGACCAAGAAGGAGTCAGAGCTCGAGGCCGAGATCGCCGAGCTTCGCGAGCGGGCGCGGGGGCTGCTGGCCGAGGCCGAGGCGACCGACGCCGCCGAGGACGAGCTCTACGGGGCGGATCGACGTGGCGACGAGCTGCCCGCGGAGCTCGCCCGCCGCGAGACCCGGCTCGCCAAGCTGCGCGAGGCCAAGGCGGCGCTCGAGGCCGAGGCGAAGGAGCGCGAAGAGGCCCGCCGCGCCGAGATGCGTTCCGAGGGCCGCGAGCCCCGCGACCCTCCGAGCGGCCGCGACCCGTTCGCGCCCAAGCCGACCGACCAGCGCAACTTCACCGACCCCGACTCGAAGATCATGAAGTCGTCCGACGGCGCCTTCCACCAGTCCTACAACGGCCAGGCCGTGGTCGACTCCGACTTCCAGGTGATCGTCGCCGCCGAGCTCTCAAACCACGCCCCCGACTCGAGAGAGCTCGAGCCCGCCCTCGAGCAGCTCGCCGAGAACCTGGAGGCGATCGGCGGCGAGCTCGCTCAGGGCGCCGTGCTCGCCGCCGACGCCGGCTACTTCTCCGAGGACAACGTCGCGACCGCCGCCGAGCGCGGCCTCGACCCCCACATCGCGACCGGGCGCCAGAAGCACTCCGACCCGCCGCCGATCGCACCGCGCGGGCCGATCCCGAAGGGCGCGACGCCCCGCCAGCGGATGGCGCGCAAGCTGAAGACGAAGAAGGGGCGCGCCGTCTACGCGAGGAGAAAGACGATCGTCGAACCGGTCTTCGGCCAGATGCAGACCGTCCAGGACGCGAAGCGATTGCTCCTGCGCGGCGAGGACGCCGCCCGGGCCCAGTGGCGCTTCAACTGCGCGGTCCACAACCTCCTGAAGCTCCACCGGGCCGGCGGGTTGGGGCTGATCGCGGCGGGATAAGCACTCAGGGGCTCCGGGAAGCCCATCGAGGTGTCCAATGCCTCTCCCGAACCGCTCCCCGGAGCCGGCAGCTGCGAGGATCGGAACTGCGTGAGCGCCCGACCGCCCTCAACAACCTCCGAATCCATCCCCGGTCGCACTAACGACCCAGGCTCCTAGG
>DAINSJ010000299.1:0-1895 GCA_036741375.1 Candidatus Limnocylindrales bacterium | reverse complement strand
GACCCGCGCCAGCTGGACCCTGCGCTCGGCCCGGCGAGCGGATCCACGGGAGCGCCCCAGTTCATCGTGACCTCTCGAAGCCAGACGCTCGAGGACGCCGGGAGCCTCGGCCCGACCACGATCGTGCTGGGCGGCCTGGCCCTCGTCGATGCCGCGCTCGTGGCGGCGGCCGCGTTTGCCGTCGGCGTCCGGCGCCGCCAACGCGAGCTCGGGCTCCTGTCGGCCGCCGGCGGAACCCCCCGACAGCTGGCCGGGTCCGTGCTCGCTGAGGCGTTGCTCCTGGGAGGTCTCGGCGCCGCAGCGGGAGTCATCGTCGGGGTGCTCGGCGGACTGGCAATCTCCCCGTTCCTCGACGAACTGACGGGCCATCGCAACCCGGCCGTCGTCCTGGACACGAGCACCATGTTCGCCGCGCTCGTGCTGGGCCTCATTGCCGCGCTGGTCGCGGCCCTCGCACCCGCATGGTCCGCCGCCCGGATGTCGGTGTTGACGGCACTCTCCGGCAGGCGGCCGCCGGCTTCGTCACCGCGCCGAAGCCTCGGCATTGGCGTCGCTCTCATCGCGACGGGGATCGTCGCGACCGCGATCGGCGCCGGTCTTCGCATCGCGGCGATCCAGGCTGGGCTCAACGTCTGGCTCCTCCTGGCGGGGGCGGTGCTGGGAACCCTGGGGTTCGGCGCCTGCAGCCCGTGGCTCCTCGGGCAGCTGGAACGGCCCGCGGCTCGCCTCCCGCTCGCGAGCCGCATCGCGCTCCGCGACACGGCCCGGGCACGAGCCCGGAACGGCCCGATCGTGACGGCCCTCCTGGCCGCGACCGCGGCGACGATCGCGATTGCCGCGATCCAGGCGAGCATCGACGCCTCCAACCGGGCGAGCTTCCGGCCGCCGTTCCTGCCCGATCAGATCTACTTGATCGGACCCGGCGTCGCTCTGGCCGGCCCGCAAGCCGTACAACAGCTCCACGCGCTCGCTGGCGCGAACATAGCGGGCGCCGGCAGCAACTCGCAGTCGGTGTGGATGTCACACGGTGCGAGCTCGGATCCGGACTACGCCGCCATCCCGAACGTGACCGTCGGCAATGCGGAGTTGCTTCGCGCGCTGGGTGCCGACGCGGCACTGGCCGACCTCGCGGCCGGGAAGGTGATCGTGGTGACCGAGAAGCCCGCCGAGGTTTCGTCCGTGACCATCCACGTCGACAACCCGACCACCGGCTCGTCGATCGTGAGCGAGGTCGTGCCGGCGCGCGCCGTGGCGCTGGGCGTGACCGACGGGGGCCTGCCCGGTGCGGTGATCTCCCCGGCCACGGCATCACGGCTTACCATCCCTGCCGGCCACAGCGACCAGTACATCCTTCGTCTCGACCACCCGGTGAGCGACGCCGACATCGCAGCGGTTACCGCCATCGCCGGCCAGTACCCGGATACGTGGTCCTTCAACGCGCGCCCGCCGGAGATCGCCGGCGGCGGCTTCCGCCTGGCCCTCATCGCCGCGAGCCTCCTGTTCGCCCTTACCGTCACCGGGATCGCGGTCGCGCTTGGCGAGGCCGAATCACGGCCGGAGCAGCAGACCCTGCTCGCCGTCGGCGCCGATCCGCGGCTGCGGCGACGGATCACGGCGGCCCGCGCCGGGATCATCGCGCTGCTCGGCGGGTTGCTGGCTGTGCCAGCCGGCCTCCTGCCGGTGTGGGGACTCCTGCTGAGCCGGCGGACGCCCCTCGTCGTGCCGGGGCTCGAGGTCGTTGCGGTGGTCGCGCTTCTGCCGGTCCTCGCCATCGCCGCCACCTGGCTGCTCAGTCGCCCCATCCCGGACTGGTCCGCCTTCCGCGGCCGCCCCTCCTGAGGGCCTACATGCTCGGCGAGTAGTCCTCGGCGAGGTAGGTCTCGGGAGCGTCACGG
>DAINSJ010000298.1:0-1908 GCA_036741375.1 Candidatus Limnocylindrales bacterium | reverse complement strand
CTCGGCTTTGCCCTGGCGTCGAAGTGGGTCGCGGCCTATGCGATCGGCGGGCTCGGGGTTCTCATCCTCGCGCGGAGCGCCCTCGGACGACTGCTCCTCATCGCCGGGCTGGTGCTGCTGACGACCGTCCTCGGCTACGTCGCGATCTCGGTGCCGGTCAACAACTACCTGTTCCTGATCATCATGACCGGCCTGACGCTCGTCGGCGTCGTCGCCGTCGTCCAGCATCCGATCGCCTGGACCTGGGAGGAGGAGCGCTTCGCGATCGGCGTCCCGATCGTCGCCGGCGCGGCGATTCTCCTCTTCGGAATGGTTCGGGGCGCTCCCGAGAAGGCCCTGAAGATCGGTCCGGTGGCCGCGAGCCCGATCGAGCTCGCCTTCGTCGCCTTCGTCGGCGCGGCGGCGATCTATACGCTGTTCACCGTCGTCGGCCGGTTCGGCTTCGGGCCGCGCGCGGCCCGCCCGGCGCCGGACGATCCGCAGGCGCTCCTCGACCCGCCGGCCCCGGCACCGGCCGGCTGGCTCCGGCTCGGCTCGGGATTCGGCCTGCCGGCGGTGTGGACGCTCGCCGGGCTCGTCGTCATCCCGGTCGTCGTGTACGTCATCTCCTACATCCCCTGGGCGATGATCGAGAACCATCAGCTCTGGGGTGCATTCACGATCGCCGGCATCCACGTGGACGCCTGGCCGCCCCTGGCGGCGGGCAAGACAGTCAGCAAAACGTTGCTCGACCTCACGGCCGACATGTACCGCTACCACAACAGCCTGAGCGTGCCGCACCCGGCGTCGTCACCGTGGTGGGCCTGGCCGTTCGACTTCAAGCCCGTCTGGTTCTACGAGCAGAGCTTCGCCGGCGGCACGAGTGCCTCGATCTACGACGCCGGCAATCTCGTCGCGTGGTGGCTCGGGATCCCGGCCATGGCATTCATCGCCTGGCAGGCTTTCCGGCGGCGGAGCGCGGCCCTCGGTCTGGTCGCGATCGCGTTTGCCTGCCAGTGGCTCTCGTGGTCGCGCATCGACCGGGCCGCATTCCAGTACCACTACTACACGGCCCTGCCGTTCGTGCTCATCGCCCTCGCGTACTTCTTCGCCGAGCTGTGGCACGGGCCGTCGTGGCGGACCTGGGTCGTGGCTCGCATCGCCGCAGGGGTCGCGATCCTCGCACCCTTCGGGCTGTGGCTGTTCCACCGGCCCCTGTGCGGGTTCGTGCGCGTGACCGACGTCAATCCCGGCTCGGAGGCCTGTCCAACGTCGATCGGCGATCTCGACGTCTCGTTCCGGGCCATCGCGATCGCGGTCGTGGTCGGCGTCGGCCTGCTTCTCCTCGTCCGGGTGCTCCTGTCCTTTGGCGACGGGAACGAGGCCGAGGACGACGCTGGGTTCGAGGCCCTTCCGAACGTGACCCGGAACCGGATCGTCACGGCCGCGGTCATCGCCGTCGGCACCTCGATCGCCTTCAAGCTGGTCACCGGCCTCCCGGACCTCGTGCTGTTGCACGTGAAGAACTTCCCGGTCGAGCCGATCGCCCTGATCGTGACGATCGCACTCCTGCCGGTGGCTGCCTTCGTCGCCACGGCGCGAGATTCGCGACGGTTCGTCATGGGCGCCCTGGTGGCGATCGGATTCTGGTTCGTGATCTGGTACCCGAACATCGCAGCCCTTCCGCTGCCGTCGGCGATCCACAACGCCTACCAGGGCCTGCTGCCGACCTACGTCTACCCGTTCCAGTTCCCCGTCGCGACCGGCGATCGCGTCGCGCCCTCGCTCGTGGACATCCGCGTGGCCGAGCTGCTCGTTGCGATGATGGTGACCGTGCTGGCGGTCACCTACAGCGCCTGGACGTGGCGAATCGCACTCGCGCAGCGGCGCCGCGACGAGGCTGCCTGGACGGACCCGGAGCAGCCGGCC
>DAINSJ010000297.1:0-1914 GCA_036741375.1 Candidatus Limnocylindrales bacterium | reverse complement strand
GAGCTCGAAGCGGCCCACCTCCACGCCCTGGGATTCCACGTCGCGATCGACGAGCCGTACCAGCACTTCCAGTTCGCCGGTCGGGCGGACCTTGTTGCGTGGGATCTTGAGGGGCGAGCCCTGCTCCATCTCGAGAACCGCACGCGTTTTCCGGATATCCAGGACGCGTTGGGGAGCTACAGCGCGAAGCGCGCGTACCTGCCCGCGGTTCTCGCGGATCGTCTCGGGATATCCCGTGCTGGGTGGCGGGTCGTGACTCACGCGATCGTGGCCCTCTGGTCCGCCGAGGTTCTGCACACGCTCCGGATGCGGTCGGAGACGTTCCGCTCGGCGTGCCCGGATCCGCTCGATGCGTTCGAGGCCTGGTGGGATGGGCGGATGCCAGTCGAGGAACGCGCGACATCGACGCTTGTCATCCTCGATCCGAAACCGGGACGCCGGTCGGCGTTCGCCGGTTTGGCCGCAGTTTCGACCGTCAGGCCACGCTACCGGGGGTATGCCGATGCGGCCGCTCTGCTCGGCGGCCTCCCGAGCAGGGACTGATTCAGCGCCGTTCGAGTACGCTCGACCCGTGACTTCCCCGATTTCATCCCCGCCCTCGAGCACGCCTACCCCGCGAGCCCGAGCTCCCCGTCGGTCGCCCGCAGATCTGCCGTTCGGGTTTGCCGACCACGCCCTCGCCGAGCGCCTCGGCGCTGAGCGCGATGAGCCGGCCTGGTTGCGCGCGGAGCGGCTGGTGGCCTGGGAGGCGTTCGATGCCATGCCCGTCGAGGGCAACCAGCTCTACACGCCGTACGTGGACCTGCGCGGTGCTGTCCTCGACGAAGCGCGGCCCTACGTCATCACCGCGTCGACGGTCGACGCGGGGAGCGGCGGCAAGGAGGCGCGTGCCGGCACGCTCCCCGAGGGCACCTCGGCCGTCATCGAGCTGGCCGAGGATCGGGTCGTCAGCGTCGTGCTCGGGGACGCGGCGACGAAGGCGGGCGTGCGGCTCGAGACGTTCGGCGCGGCGCTGGCCCGGGATCCTGAAGGTTTCCGTCGGGATCTCGAAGGCGGGACGACGCTCCCCGCGAACGACAAGCTCGCGATGCTCGTCCGGGGCTTCTGGAGCCAGGGGGTGCGGCTCGTGGTCCCAGACGGGGTCCACCTCGAGGAACCAATCCTGGTCCGGTGGCGCTCGAGCGCCCCACAGCGCGCCCTGATCACGCGGACGCTCGTCCACCTCGGAGCCGACGCATCGGCCACGCTCGTCGAGGAGCAGCTTCCATCGGGCCCGGCCATCGAGTGCGCCGAAGGCGAGACCGTGCCGCAGGGCCTCTTCCACGGCACCACCGAGGTGGTCCTCGACCACGGCGCCTCGCTCGCGATGGCCTCGATCCAGGACCTCGCGGCCAATCAGGTTGCCTTCCACCACCGCCACGCCCGCATCGGCGAAGGCGCGTCGCTCCACTGGGCCCTTGCCCAGCTCGGCGGCCGGCTTGTCCGCTCCCGGGTCGACAACGTCCTCGAGGGCGATCGCAGCGCCGTTGAGCAGGTCGAGATCGTGTTCGCCGGCGAGGACCAGCTCTTCGACCTGACGTCCTATACCCGGCACGTGGGCCGAGACACCACCGGCAACCTGCTCTCAAAGGGCGCACTGATGGATCGATCGCGGTCGTACATGAAGGGCCTCATCACGATCGAGAAGTCGGCGGTCGGGACCGATTCGTACCTCGGGGAATTCGGGATGAACCTCTCGAAGGGCGCCCGGGCCGTCGCGATCCCGTCGCTCGAGATCGACCAGCCGGACTGCCGGCGCGCCATGCACTCGTCGTCGGTCGGCCCCATCGACGCGAGCCAGGTCTTCTACCTCGAGAGCCGTGGCATCTCCGCCGACGACGCGCGCAAGTTCATCGTCCTCGGGTTCCTCGAGCC
>DAINSJ010000296.1:0-1922 GCA_036741375.1 Candidatus Limnocylindrales bacterium | reverse complement strand
ACCTGTTACCGGCGTACGCGACGAGCTCAACGCCTTTCGGGGGCGTGAGCCTAAACCCGGATCCACCGGTCCGCCTGGCCTGAGCGGCGCGGAAACGACGAATCAGGTGCCCCTCTGAACTGGGAAGATGGCGTTGAGAACAGCCCATCAAGCCAGACAGAGGAGCACCTGATTGATGCGATCATCGCACAGCCTCGACCGGCTCGACACGGCCTTCGACGACGACCGCCTGGTGGCCGACGCGGGGCTCATGTTGCCCGCCACCCTGGCCCATCATCTTGACCTGAAGGGCCTCGTCGATGAGCACGTCAGGCTGGGCGACAAGCCCGGACGGGCGCACCCAGGTGACAAGCTCCTGACCCTCATCTTCTCGGCCCTCGCGGGTGGTGACTGCATCGACGACGCGAACGCGCTGCGCGCCGGTGGGACGGAGCGGATCCTGGGCTTCAGCGTCAAGGCCGCCTCGACCCTGGGCACGTTCCTGCGCAGCTTCCGCTGGGGCCACGTCCGCCAGCTCGACCGGGTCAGCCGGGAGCTCCTCGCCCGGGCCTGGGCGGCCGGCGCCGGTCCGGGCGCCGAGCCCTTGACGATCGATCTCGACTCGACGATCTGCGAGACGTATGGCCTCAAGAAGCAGGGCGCCCTCCACCACGGGTACACCCACGTCCGCGGCTATCACCCGCTCCTCGCGGTCGCGGCCGGCACGGGCGACGTGCTCATGGCCCGCCTGCGCGAGGGCCGGGCGAACACCGCGCGGGGCGCCGGCCACTTCCTGGGCGAGACGATCGGCCGGGTCCGCTCCGCGGGCGCGACCGGTCAACTCACCGTCCGCGCCGACTCGGGCTTCTATGGCCACGCCGTCGTCGCGGTCTGCCGGGCGCTGGGTGTCCGCTTCTCGATCACGATCCGCCAGAGCCCGGCCACCAGACGGCTGATCGAGGCCATCCCCGACGACGCCTGGAACCCGATCCCGTACTGGCTCGCCGGCGGCGCCGACGTGGCCGAGACGACGTACGTCCCGTTCGCCGACCAGAAGGGTGCGGTCCCGGTCCGGCTCATCGTCCGTCGGGTGAAGCCGACCCCCGGCTCCCAGCTCGCCCTCCTCACGCTGTATGACTATCACGCCTGCATCACCGACCGCGATGGTGAGACCCTCGTGCTCGAGGCCGATCATCGCCGCCACGCCGAGATCGAGAACGCGATCCGCGACCTCAAGTACGGGATGGCCCTCAACCACCTGCCGTCGGGCAGGTTCGCGGCCAACGGCGCCTGGCTGGCGGTCCAGGTCATGGCCCACAACCTCGCCCGCTGGACGGCGCGGCTGGGATTGGGCGAGGGCATCGTCACGACCAAGACGCTCCGCCGGCGACTGTTCGGCCTGGCCGGGCGGCTGACCCGCTCGGCCCGTCGGATCAGGCTCCACCTGCCGGCGCGCTGGCCATGGGCGATCGGCTGGAATACGGCTCTGGTCAGGCTCCGGGCGATCCCGCTCATCACCTGACCGCTGGCTCAACGACCCACCCGCCGCTCCGGGTCTGGCGGGAGCCTGCCCGCGCCATGATTCGCGGCCCTCGACGGGCCCATCCCGACCCACTGGCGATGGCAAAGCAGCCTCCATCGCGGCGGGCCCTCGTCGCGTCCGGTTCGTCAGGCGGCCGAATAGCCGTTTCGACCGTCAACCGACCCGAGCAGCCGGAGGTTCGGTGGATCCGGGCTAAAGCTGACAAGGACCAGCGGACGCTCGTCGCCGGCCGCCCAGGGCGATTCCCATGCATCGTCAGGAAGCTTCTCGAAGATCGGTCCGACATAGTGGACCGAACCGTCCGCCGTTTCGGCCGCGGGATCAAGAGCGGGGATCGTCGTCACAAGGGTCGTGTAGCCCGTCCAAGCCTCATTCAAGCGGGCCAGCTGCGGCAGGCGGG
>DAINSJ010000295.1:0-1934 GCA_036741375.1 Candidatus Limnocylindrales bacterium | reverse complement strand
CCGGGCTCGCGATAGGCGGCGGCTCGGTCTGGGTCACGCAGGACAACGGCCCTGAGGTGATCCGGGTTGACGCCCGAACGGGAAAGATCGTCCACCGGTTCGCGGTGGGCGCGGGAGGCGGAGGTGGAGTCGCGTACGGCGACGGATCGGTCTGGCTGGCCGGTGGACCCGGCGTCGTCCGCATCGACCCGCGAGATGAGCGGATTCTTCACAAGATCTCCACCCCCGGACAGCCGGGCGCGGTGAGGTCCTTGGTCTTCGCGGATGGATTCCTGTGGGTCGCGCGGGCCGACAACGGCCTCGTGATGAAGATCGACCCGGTCGAGAACACGATCGCACACAGCATCCCGCTCCATGGCTGGATCGGGGACCTCGCCGTCGGCGGCGGCCTGGTCTGGGCACCGGTCGTCCAGGACGGGCAGATCTACAAGCTCAGCGAGGACGACCTGAGCGTGCAGGGGCTCGTGGCCGCCGGGCCGGATCCAGAGCGGATCTCGATCGGAGACGGCCGGGTCTGGGTTGCAAATGCGGCGTCGAAGACGATTTCGCTCATCGACTTGCACACGGGTGCGCGCGCGCGGCTGCGAGCAGGCGCAGAGCCCACGACCGTCGCCTACCACGACGGCCTCGTCTGGGCCGGCGCCGCGCCCAAGCCGCCTTCGCTGCCGCCCATCTCCGGACAGGAGCTTCGAATCTCGACGCCGTCGCCGAGCTACGACCTCGACCCCGCGCATGCGGGACCGTCGCAGGAGCAGTACCTGTACGAGACCTGCGCGAACTTGCTCAACTACCCGGACTCGGCGGGACCGGACGGAGCCCGGCTCCACCCCGAGATCGCCGCGGCGATGCCGTCCGTCTCGAAGGGCGGCCGCACCTACACCTTCCGCATCCGCCGCGGCTTCCGCTTCTCCCCTCCCTCGAACGAGCCGGTGACCGCCGAGACGTTCCGCCACACGATCGAGCGGACGCTTGCGCCGAGCCAGCAGCACGGTTGGCCCTTCGGCTCGGATATCGCCGGCGCGTCCGCTTACAGCGCGGGCAAGGCCCCGCACATCTCGGGCATCGCCGTCCACGGCAACACCCTCGCGATCACCCTGGTCAGTCCGGCCGGCGACTTCCTTACGCGGATCTCGATGTTCAACTTCTGCCCCGTTCCGCTCGCCGAGCCCGTTCAGCCGACCGGCCCTGTCCCGTCTCCAGGCCCGTACTACGTCGCCTCGAGCTCGAACGACCGAACCGTCCTCTTGCGGAACCCGAACTACACAGGCAAGCGTCCCCGGCGCTCCGAGCGAATCGTCTACACGAGCTACATCCGGACACCGCAGGCGGTCGCGCGCACCGACCGCGGGACGATCGACTACCTGCCGGGGGATTTCGACAACTACTCGTTGCTCACACCTGGAGGCGTACTCGACCAGCGGTATGGGCCGACGAGCGCCGCCGCCCGGGCCGGCAAGCAGCGGTACTTCCGGGAGCCGATGCCGCTCGTCGACGATCTCGTCTTCAACACCAGGCGCCCCCTGTTTCGCGATGCTCGATTACGCCGCGCCGTCAACTACGCCCTCGACCGACCTGCACTAGCGCGAGCGTTCTACGACGATCCGAACGACCAGATCATCCCGCCGGGTGTTCCCGGCCGCCGCGCCCGGCCGTTCTACCCTCTCCACGGTCCTGACCTCGCAACCGCGAGGCATCTGGGAGGAAGTCGCAGGCGACATGCCGTCCTGTACGCGTGCACGCCCCAGCCCCGGGTTACGCAGATCGTGAGGTCGAACCTTGCACGAATCGGAATCGCAGTCTCGATCGTCGAGTCCGAGCGCTGCCTGCAGGGACACGACCCGCAGAGCGACCGTGCCGACTTGCTCCTAGCCGGGCTTCAGCTGGGGCCCGCCGATCGTGATCCCGCCCCCTTCTTCGACATGGCGATCGGCGGG
>DAINSJ010000294.1:0-1951 GCA_036741375.1 Candidatus Limnocylindrales bacterium | reverse complement strand
TCGGCGCGTGGGCGGGTGGCCTCGTCGGCTCCGTGACCGAGCAATCCTGACCGCCCGACCTCGCATGCCGAGGCTCGCGGAGCTGATCTCCCGAGCGACCTCGGGACCCGCTTATCCGCCGGACGACGGCGATCGCGCCGAGATCCGGCTGGCCGGTCTCGACCTGCCGGTCCGTGCGGCGGCGGCGCTGTTCCTCGTGACCTTCGTCGTCCTCCTCGATTACACGCGGACGCTGATCCCAGCCGACATCCTCACGCTCGGTCGCTCGCCCGATGCGGTTCGCTACCAGGCGTTCGAACGGTTCGCCCTCTTCGGGGTGGTTCCGCTGGCGGTCGTCCTCGTCGGCTTTCGGGATCGACCAGCGCGCTACGGCCTGCAGCTCGGGGACTGGCGCTGGGGGCTGGGCCTGCTGCTGGCCGGTGTCGCGGTGATGACGCCGATCATCCTCGGGCTCGCTCGGCTGCCCCAGTTCAGCGACTACTACGGCGCGCCGGCCGGGAGCTTCGCGAACGCGGTCGTCTCGAACGCGCTCGAGATCGTCCCGGCCGAGTTCCTGTTGCGCGGCTTCCTCATGTTCGCTCTCCTTCGCCGGATCGGGCCGCTGGCGCTCGTCGTCGTCCAGGTGCCATTCATCTTTGCCCACATCGGCAAGCCGGAGCTGGAGCTATGGTCCACGTTCGTGGGCGGGACGATCTTCGCCTGGCTCGACTGGCGGACCGGCTCGATCATCTGGAGCGCCCTCGGCCACCTCTACGTGCTGACGCTGATGATGGTCGCCGTGGGCGCCATCAGTTGAGCGCGGCGCGCCCCGCCCCCGGGTCGTGGTCCGCTATCCTTTGGCCCCCATGAAGATTGGCGTTGCGCGGGAGACCGCGCCCGGAGAGCGGCGCGTTGCGCTGGTTCCTGACGCGCTCGCCAAGCTGACCGGGGCGGGGCTCGAGGTCCTCGTCGAGAAGGGCGCCGGCGTCGGCGCGCTCATCCCCGATTCGGCCTTCGCCGAGGCCGGTGCCACGGTCGTTTCGAGGGACGATCTGTATCGGGACGCAGACGTCATCGTTCGGGTCCAGAAGCCGACCGAGGCCGAGGCGAAGCGCCTCCGAAAGGGCCAGGCGGTCGTCGGGCTCCTGCAGCCGCTCCTCGACCCGAAGCTCATGGCCACACTCGCCGAGCGTGGGGTCTCCGCGATCAGCCTCGACGCGATCCCGCGGACGCTGTCGCGAGCCCAGACGATGGACGCCCTCTCGTCACAGGCAAACGTCGGCGGGTACAAGGCGGTCCTGATGGCGGCGAACGCGTTCGGTCGCTACTTCCCGCTCCTCACCACCGCCGCGGGGACGGCGAAGCCCGCGAACGTGCTCATCCTCGGAATCGGCGTGGCCGGCCTGCAGGCGATCGGCACCGCCCGCCGCCTGGGTGCGGTCGTGAAGGCCTACGACGTGCGGCCGGAGACGCGCGAACAGGCCCAATCGCTCGGCGCCCAGTTCGTGACCCTCAAGACCCAGATCGACGCGACCGGCTCCGGGGGTTATGCCCGCGAGCTGACGGCCGAGGAGCGCGCTTCCCAGCAGGCCGAGCTCAACGAGGTGATCGGCGGGATGGATGTCGTGATCACGACGGCCCAGGTTCCGGGCCGGAAGCCACCCGTGCTCGTCACCGCGGAGGCCGTCGGGAAGATGCGAGCCGGCTCGGTGATCGTCGACATGGCCGCCTCCCCACTTGGCGGGAACTGCGAGCTTTCGAAGGCGGGCGAGACGGTCGTGACCGACGCCCTCGTCACGATCCTCGCGCCGGACAACCTTCCAGCCACGATGCCGATCGGGGCATCAGCGTTCTACGCCCGGAACCTGTCCTCGCTGCTGCTGGCCCTCGTGAAGGACGGCCAGCTGAACCTCGACCCAGCCGATGAGATCGCGGCTCCCGTCACGATCACGCACGGGGGCGAGATTCGCTC
>DAINSJ010000293.1:0-1969 GCA_036741375.1 Candidatus Limnocylindrales bacterium | reverse complement strand
CGACCGGTCCCCTCGCCGGAATCCGCGTCATCGACTGCTCGACCGTCCTCGCCGGGCCGTACTGCACGATGATCCTGGGCGACCTCGGGGCCGATGTCGTCAAGGTCGAGCCACCCGACGGGGACGCGACCCGCGGCTGGGGTCCGCCATGGGTCGGGGACGAGGCCGACGGGACGAGGACCGCGGCTTACTACCTCGCGATCAACCGGAACAAGCGAAGCCTGCGGCTCGACCTGCGGCGCGACGAGGGCCGGGAGGTCCTCGAGACGGTGCTTCGCGACGCCGACGTGCTCGTCGAGAACGCCAGGGTTGGCGGGTTCGAGCGTCTCGGCTTCTCGGATGAGCGCCTCCGGGAGCTGAATCCGGGCCTGATCCACCTCGCGATCAGCGGGTTCGGGCTCACCGGCCCGGATGCTTCGAAGCCCGGCTACGACTTCGTGATCCAGGCCGTCAGCGGCCTCATGTCGATCACAGGCGAGCCCGACGGGACACCGACGAAGGTCGGTGTCGCGATGAGTGACGTCGTCACCGGGCTGTTCGGGGCGGTCTCGATCCTCGCCGGGCTCCTCGCCCGCGAGGGGCCGGGGCCAACCTCCAGGCGGAGGCAGCCGGGGGGTCAGCGCATTGACCTGTCCCTGCTCCAGAGCACGCTCGCGATTCTCGTGAACCAGGCCCAATCGATGTTCGTCACGGGCCTCGCCCCCGAGCGGCTCGGGAACGCCCACCCGAGCATCGTCCCGTACGAGACCTTCGAGACCGCCGACGGGCAGATCGCGTTGGGCGTCGGCAGCGAGCGCCAGTGGCAGCGCCTTTGCGCCGCGCTCGCCCTCGACGACCTCGCGACCGATCACCGCTTCGCCACGAACGGCCGACGTGTCGAGCATCGAACCGAGCTCATCGCGATTCTCGGCAAGCTGTTCGCGACCCGGTCGAGCGCCGAGTGGCTCGCGCTGCTCGATGCCGCCGGCATCCCCGTCGGCCCAATCCTGGATGTCGCCGAGGCGTTCGCCTCGCTTCAGGCCATCGAGCTCGGGAGCCGCGTACCACTCGATCATCCCGTGCTCGGGCATGTCGACCAGGTCGCCGTCCCCTTCGCGTTCTCGGGCAGCCCCGCGGTCCTCCCGACCCCGCCGCCGCTCCTCGGCGAGCACTCCTCGGAGATCCTGACCGAGGCCGGCTACGACGAAGCCGCGATCGCCCGGCTGATCGAGCTCGGGGTCGTCTGACCCTAGAGTTCCTCGTTCCGGAATCGCAACCAGGCCAGGAAGAGGCACCCGCCGACGATCAGGGCGCAGGCTGCAACCGTCCGAATCGGGTGAACATCCGCACTCGACTCCTCCAGCGCGACCGACTTCGCGACCGCGACGAGCCCCGCCGGGAGCCACGTCGAGAGGATCGGGACGACCGACGCCAGCGAGAGCGCGATCAGCCCCGCGAACCCGATCCCCGCCGCGCCGAGCGACGAGCGCATGAGGACCGAGCCCAGGAACGTGATCGAGACGTAGACCATCGTCGAGAGCCAGATCACGACGCCGAGCTTGATCCAGGGCAGCACCGGCGGCGAGAAATACAGCAGGCCGGTGTAGACCCAGGCCCCGGCGACCGCGAGCGCCGTCGCGACCGCGAAGATCATCCCGATGGCGACAACCTTGGCGCCGAGGAACGCGGTCCGCGTCACCGGTTTGGCGAGGACGAACGCAGCCGTCCCGCGCTCCTTCTCCGCGGCGACGCTGCCCATCGTCACGAGGATCGCCGCGAGCGCCCCGAACTGGATGACGTTCTTCAACAGCTGGTCGAGGACATCGGCGACACCGAGGTCCGGTACGTCGACGTTGAAGCCGACGGGCGCGAGGGCCTTGATGATGTCGGGCAGGAACCGGGTCAGCACTGGCGCCGTGATGCCCAGCACCAGGAAGAGCGCGGCCACGACCCCGAGCCGATAGGTCCGCCAGGCCTCGACCATCTCCTT
>DAINSJ010000292.1:0-1994 GCA_036741375.1 Candidatus Limnocylindrales bacterium | reverse complement strand
CGAGCCTCGAGGAACGCGACGTCCTCTTCATCGACGAGATCCACCGGCTCAACCGAGCGGTCGAGGAGATCCTCTACCCGGCCATGGAGGACTACGCGCTCGACGTGATGATCGGCAAGGGCCCGTCGGCGCGATCGCTGCGGCTGAGCCTCAAGCCGTTCACGGTCGTCGGTGCGACCACGCGGGCGGGACGAATCTCCTCGCCGCTCCGGGATCGATTTGGGGCGACCTACCGCCTGGACTTCTACGAGGATTCGGAGCTGACCGAGATCGTCCTGCGGTCCGCCAGGATCCTCAATGTCGAGATCGACGACGCGGCAGCCTGGGCGATCGCCCGCCGTGGTCGGGGGACGCCGCGAATCGTGAACCGGCTCCTCAAGCGGGTTCGCGACCATGCCGAGGTCCACGGCGACGGACGGGTCGACGAGCGCGCGGCGATCGAGGCGATGCGCCTCCTCGAGATCGACGACGCCGGCCTCGACTCCACGGATCGGAAGCTCCTGGCCGCGATCATCCAGAAGTTCGCCTCGGGCCCGGTCGGCGTGGCGGCGCTCGCCGCGGTGCTCTCCGAGGAGATCGAGACGATCGAGGACGTCTACGAGCCGTTCCTGCTGCGCCTGGGGTTCCTCGACCGGACGCCGCAGGGCCGGATCGCCACCGAGGCCGCGCGCAATCACCTCGCCGCGCGTGGCTACGAGATCCCGCCGCCTCGCCGGGCCGAGCCGGAGATCCTGCCGCTGTGGGACGCGGGCACGGGCGCGGAACGGCCGGCCGAGTCGCCTGCGGACGGGTCGTGATCCTCACCCGCGCCGACGATCCGCGGCGGTGACGACCGAGCTTCGGGCGTCGCCGGCGTCGTTCGAGGTCCTCGTGCCGCCGCCGGCGAACGGCGGGACCCGAGCGCGTCTCGGGCGGCTGCAGCTCCCGCACGGGGTCGTCGAGACCCCGCAGTTCATGCCGGTCGGCACGAACGCGACTGTCAAGGCGCTCGACCCCGACGATCTCGTCGAGGTCGGGGCGACGATCATCCTCGGCAACACCTACCACCTGTTCCTGCGGCCCGGCCACGAGCGCATCGAGCGGCTCGGCGGTCTGCATCGGTTCATGAACTGGGACCGGCCGATCCTGACCGACTCCGGCGGTTTCCAGGTCGTCTCGCTGGCGAACGCCCGCGTCGTCGACGAGGACGGCGTCACATTCCGGAGCCACATCGACGGGTCGTCGCAGCGACTGACACCTGAGAAGGCCGTGGCGATCCAGGAGGCCCTCGGCGCCGACATCGCAGTCGCGTTTGACCACCCGGTATACCCGTCCTCGCCGCGCGACGAGGTCGTCGACGCCATGGAACGGACGCACCGCTGGGCAGAGCGATCGCTGAATGCCCACCGCAGGCCGGACCAGGCGATGTTCGGGATCATCCAGGGCGGGGTCGAGCCGGACCTGCGCGAAGCGTCGGCCCACTTCATCGCCGGCCTGCCGTTCGACGGGATCTGCATCGGCGGGCTGGCGGGAGACGAGACGCCGGTCGAGCGGGGTCGCGCCCTCGACGTCGTCATCCCGGTCCTCGAGCGAGATCCCCGGCCGCGCTACCTCATGGGGCTCGGCTCGCCGATCGACCTGCTCGATGCCGTCGACCACGGCGTCGATCTCTTCGATTCGGTGCTGCCGGCGCGGGTCGCTCGATCGGGCCAGGTCTGGATTCCCGGCGGCCGGCTCAACCTCCGGAATGCGGCGTTCCTGGACGACGGCGGGCCGATCCAGGAGGACTGCCCGTGCCGCGCCTGCCGGCAATTCTCGAGGGCCTACATCGCCCATCTGTTCCGGGCTCGGGAGCTCCTCGCGTACCGTCTCGCGACTTGTCACAACCTCACCTTCACCCTAGACTTCATGAGCAGAATCCGGTCCGCGATCCGGGCCGGCAACTTCCCCGAATCGCTCGCCGAGCTCCGGATGCGCGCGGGCCGGAGCACCGCCGCGTTAGCGGCGGATGAGCC
>DAINSJ010000291.1:0-2000 GCA_036741375.1 Candidatus Limnocylindrales bacterium | reverse complement strand
AGCGCCGCCCAGACGTGCTGCTCGGCGTAGTCGAGGTTCTCGACCGCGATCCGCCACAGCTCGCGCTCCAATATCTCGAGGCGCCGTTGTGGGTCGTCGGACACGGGCACGATCCGCCGCTCGACCCGCACCCGGCGACCGCGGCCCCGGCGCACCGGCCCGACCACGATCGCGCCGCCGCGGTAGACGTCGCGGTCCAGCAGGCTGTGCAGGGTGATGATCGTCTCGTCGTGGGTGGTCGCGGGATGGACGAAGTCGATGATCAGCCCCGACTCCTTGCCGGGGGCGCGGCGGGTCACGCGACCGACCCGCTGCTGGTAGACGCGGCGCGACGCGGTCGGGGCGAGATGCATGCAGATCGTCGCGCGCGGCGAGTTCCATCCCTCGGCCAGCAGCATCGCGTTGCAGAGCACGTCGACCTCGCCGCGCTCGAAGGCGGCGAGGGTCTCGGCCAGCTCGCGCTTCGGCGTCTCCCCGGAAACCGCACGGGCGTTTATGCCGGCGTCCTGGAAGGCCTTGGCAACGTTGGTGGCATGCTTCACACCTGCCGTGTAGACGACCCCGGGAATCTTGCGAAAGCGTGAGCGGTAGAGGTCGGCGATCGCGACGTTGAACGGCCCCTGGTCCAACAGCTTGGCCAGCTGTTCCTGATCGAAGTCCTGGTCGACCTCGCCCTTGCGCAACGGCACCTTGGCGATCGTCCGCACCCCCGGCCCGGGCGGGATGCGAATGTCGCGCAGCGGTGAGATCACACCGCGGCGGGCGGCCTGGGCGAGGTCGAAGCGCGAGGTCTGGGTCGGGAAGAGATCGGCGACGTGGCGGGCGATCAGGGCGCCGGTCGCGGTCATGCCGATGAACACCGGCCCCGGCCAGTTGCGGATGCAGGCGCTGGTCTTCTCGCCCAGCGCCGTGTGGGCCTCGTCGCAGATCACGATCGTGTAGGCGTCGGAGACGCGGGTGGCGTTGCGCACGAACCACTGGTAGGTCTCGACCGTGACCGGCCCGTAAGGGTTGTCCTTGCCGTCGAGCAGCGGTGGCGAGAGACGCTCGGCGTAGCCGCGGTCGGAGATCTCGCCGATGAACTGATCGACGAGGTTGCGGCGATGGGTGAGGATCAGGACGCCGCCGGTCCTCGTCGCCTCGACGAGGCCAACCGCCGCGACAGTCTTCCCGGCCCCGGTGGCGTGCTCGAACCAGAAGCGGCGCGCGGCGCCGGGATCCTCGGGCGCCTCGGCAACCGCGTCCTCGTCCGGTTCCTCTTCGAAGTCCAGCGGCTCCTCGTCGGGCTCGAGCTCCTCCGGTTCGGTGTCCGGGTCGAGAGACTCCTCGGCGGCACCCTCCCCGTTGGCACCCGGCGCCTCGTCTTCGGCTGGCTCGGCCCCGGCGGCGGCGCGGCTCGCCGGTCCCTCGCCGTTGCGCCGGCCGTTGGAGCTCTGCGCCTCGGCGATCAGCTCGGCAAGCGTTCCCGCCAATGCGTCGACCTGGTGCGCGGAGAGCTCGGCGCCGTCCTTCAGCTTCGGCGCCTCATCGGCGAGCAGTCGCTCGAGCCCGAGCAGGAGGGAAAAGTTGCGCCTCCATTCGATCGAGGGGTCCTCGTGGCCGGCGTCGATCTCCGCCAGCGCCGTGTCGAGGGCGCGGCGGCGGGCTGTGCCCGGCTCCAGGGCCTCCGGCCCTTCGCCCTCGAGCAGGAACTGTTCACGGACAAAGGCAGCTGCCCGCTCTATGTCGGGGCCCGAAGGCACGGCCGCTTTCGCGGCAACTTCACTGGTATTGGCCATTGAAGGCTTGGATCGCTCCCGCCGGAACGAGAGACTTTGCGGCGAGGAGCCGAGTGAGTGGAATCCCGCGGGGAAAGGTTTCCTTGAGGCCTCTCCCCGATGATCTTGCGGTCCGCATGGGCGAACCGACTAATCAACCGTCTCGTATTTAATCACTGAGATGCGCTGGAAGGCCAAAGGCCGGACATTTTGCAGCCTCGCACTCGCTGTCCTGTGCCTGGC
>DAINSJ010000290.1:0-2008 GCA_036741375.1 Candidatus Limnocylindrales bacterium | reverse complement strand
CAGGGGAGCGACGTCTGGGTTGGCGTCGAGCGCACCGACGACAGCCTGTCCGCGTGGGTCCGGGACTCCGGGATCGGGATCGGCGCGACGGACCAGGCCCGGATCTTCGAGCGGTTCTACAAGGCCGACCGGAGCCGCGCCCACGGTGGTGGGACGGGGCTCGGGCTCGCGATCGCGCGGCACATCGTCGAGGGCCACGGGGGCGCGATTCGAGTGGAATCGGCCGAGGGCGAGGGCTCGCGGTTCATCTTCACGGTCCCGGTCGCCGCGCTCGATGGAGCACCCGTTGGCGCGTCGACATGACCACTCAGCCGAGGAGACGTTGACGAGCCTGACCGTTGCGACCCTGAACATCCGGAACATCGCCGACCGGTGGGGCGAGCGCCTGCCGCTCCTGCTCGCCGACATGGCCGCTCTCCAGCCGGACGTCATGGGCCTCCAGGAGTGCGTGTTCGCGGTCCAGCAGGATCGGATCCTCGGGGCGGCCGGGGCGGGGCGCTACGTCTCGCATCGCGGCTGGGCAACACGACCGGAGTACGGCAACGCGACGCTGGTGCGGGAGGGGCTGCGCTCCGAGGCGCCTGAGCGCTTTGACCTCGGCCATGGCCGCAGCGCGTTGCGGACCCCGCTGACGACCGCGAGCGGCGAGAGCCTCGACTTCGTCGTGACCCACCTGCACCACGTAGGCGCGGACGAGGCGATCCGGACGGGCCAGGCGGCCGCGCTCACCGAATGGCTCTCTGCGGGTGCCGCGCACGATGCTGAGCCCAGGGCCACGATCGTCGTCGGCGACTTCAACACCGAACCAGTCGAGGACGCCTATCGGCTGATGATCGAGGCCGACTTTCGGTCCGCGCATCTCGAGGCCAATGGCGCCGAGCCCGAGGTGACGTGGCCTTCTGGCATTCAGGCGCCGGGCATCGATACCGACGGCGATCCCGGCTGCCTCGACTACATCTGGGTGCGCGGGCCGATCACGGTCGAATCGTGTCGTGTCGCGTTCGATCGCCCGGCGGTCGACGACCCGACGCTCTATCCGTCCGACCATTTCGGCCTCGTGGCGACGCTCCAGCTCGGCGGGTGACGCTCCGGCTGGCCCACCGGGGCGACTGGCGGGCCGCCCCCGAGAACACCCTCGCCGCGATGCAGGCCGCGCTCAAGGTGCCCGGCTGCGACGGCCTCGAGTTCGACGTGCGGTTCGCTCGGGACGGCACGCCCGTGCTGCTGCATGACGCGACGCTCGAGCGCGTTCAGGGCGTTGCCTCGCCGGCCGACGAGCTCGGTGTCGCGGCGCTCGGCTCGCTGGGTATCCCGACCCTGGCGGAGGTCCTCGCGGCCGTCGGCCGGGAAGCGTTCCTGGACATCGAGCTCAAGGCGTTCCCAGACGACGAGCTCATTCGGGTGGTCGAGGCAGCTCGCGGGAGCGCCCAGTCGCGCCTCGATCGGGCCGCGATCTCCTCGTTCGACCCCGAGGTCCTCGCCTGGGTCGGCGCGCGCCGGCCTGCTTGGGCGCGCTGGTTGAATTCCCGCGAGCTGGATACGCCGACGATCGACCGCGCGGTCGAGCTCGGCTGCGAAGCCGTCGCGGTCCTGTGGCGAGCGATCGACGACCGCGCGTTTGCTCGGGCCGCGGCCGCTGGGCTGGACGTCGTAGCCTGGACCGTACGCCGGCGCTCGACCTTCAACCGGCTGGCGCGGCTGGGCGTCAAGGCGATCTGCGTCGAAGCCGCCGCGCTCGACGGCTGACGCAAAAAGCGTCCGCCCCGGAACTCCAGGGCGGACGCTCAACGAATCAGGAGATCAGCAGCAGGGGCCTGGGCAGTCGCAGGGACAATCGCACCGAACCATCGCGCTCACCTCCTTCCGTCAGCGTTGCGGCATCGGCGGGCACAAAAAGACGGACGCGCCGCAGGTGTCTGCATGCGCGTCCGTCGAGGACACTTGGTTCTTAGTCCGTGCAGTCGCAGGAAGCGCTGGACGGAGCCTGGCTCCGGCTGAAGAAGGCCTG
>DAINSJ010000289.1:0-2010 GCA_036741375.1 Candidatus Limnocylindrales bacterium | reverse complement strand
TTCGTACTTTTATTTCTGGCGATTTATCTAGGCGTCCGGCCCCGCGGCTGACCCCGCAACGCCTCTAATAGTTTCAACCGCCGGACGTCTTCCGAGGCAAGGAGCCTCGTCGCGCCGGTAGAAAGAAGGATCTTTGATGGACATGGAGATGACGGAACTACCAACAGAGCACTCGAACCGCGTTCGGGATCGCCGCATCGAGCGGGTGGTCGAGTTGATCCCACCCGTGCAGATCCTCGACGAGCTGCCACTGAGCACGGAGCAGGAGGATGCCGTGCTGCGGCACCGCTCCGAGATCGCGAGCATCTTGGATCGCAGCGACGATCGGCTCTTGGTGATCGTCGGCCCCTGCAGCGTGCACGACGTCGACGCCGCCCTCGAGTACGCGCAGCTTCTCAGCGCCAGGGCGTCCGAACTGCGGGCGGAGCTGTGCATCGCGATGCGGGTCTACTTCGAGAAGCCGCGGACGTCGATCGGCTGGAAGGGCTTGATCAACGATCCTCATATGGATGGATCCGGCGACGTCAACACCGGTCTCCTCATGGCACGCGGGTTGCTGCGAGAGGTGCTCGACCTCGGACTGCCGATCGGCTGCGAGTTCCTCGATCCGATCACCCCGCAGTACATCTCCGACCTCGTTGCCTGGGGAGCGATCGGGGCGCGCACCACCGAGAGCCAGATCCACCGCCAGCTCGCCTCAGGGCTCTCGATGCCGGTGGGGTTCAAGAACCGCACCGACGGCAACATCAAGGTGGCGGTGGACGCGGTCCGCGCAGCCGCCGCCAAGCACGCCTTCGCCGGCATCGACGCGACCGGCGCGCCGGCGATCCTGCATACACAGGGCAATTGCGACTGCCACGTGATCCTGCGTGGCGGCCGCGGCAGGCCGAACTACGACCGGGCGTCGGTCGGCGACGCCCTCGGGGAGCTGCGGGCCGCCGGCTTGGCGGAGCGCGTGGTGATCGACGCCTCACATGACAACAGCGGCAAGGACCACGAGCACCAGCCAATGGTGGTGTCCGAGATCGCGGATGAGATCGCCAGCGGTAACAAAGCGATCGTCGGCGCGATGCTCGAGTCGTTCCTCGTCGCCGGACGCCAGGAACCCGCCCCCGGGGCTCCGTTGGTCTACGGCCAGTCGATCACCGATGCATGCATGGATTGGGAAACCACCGTCCTGGCGCTTGATCGGCTTGCGGCGGCCGCGCAGGAGCGGCGCGACGCTGGCTGATCGATGAGGATCACGATCCTCGGCGTCGGCCTGATCGGAGGCTCGATCGGGCTGGCGGCGCGCCGGCGGCTCGATGCACAGGTGGCCGGGTTCGATCCGGACTCCGCGACGCTGGAGCGGGCCCTGGAGCTCGACGCCCTGGACGAGGCCGCCGGCTCGATCGCGGAAGCCTGCGAGGGCGCCGAGTTGATCTTCTGCGCCGCTCCCGTGTCGGTGCTGCCCGAGCTGGCCCGCGAGGCGCTCGCTGCAAGCGGCGAGGAGTGTGTCGTCTCCGACGTGGGTTCGACCAAGCGCGAGATCGTCGCCGCGCTGGGTCAGGACGAGCGCTTCATTGGCGGTCATCCGCTGGCTGGAGCCGAGACCTCCGGGGTCGAGAACGCCCGCGCCGAGTTGCTGGAAGGCGCCCGCTGGTATCTGACGCCGACCACCTACACAGGCGGGCTGCTCTACGACCGCCTGCAACGGACACTGGCGGAGCTGGGCGCCCGGCCGCAGGCGATCGACGCCGACACCCACGATCGCCTGATGGCGACGGTCAGCCACCTGCCCCACGTGATCGCGAACGTGCTCGTCACCCAGGCCGCCTCCGAGCTGGCGGCCGGCTCCGAGCACCTGCCCGAGGCTGGGCCGAGCCTCCGCGACACGACACGGGTGGCCGGCGCCAATCCGGAGATCTGGGGCGACATCTTCGACAGCAACCGCGAGGCGGTGGCGGCGGCGATCGACGCGACCGTGAAGCAGCTTCAGAAGGCATCGGCCCTGATCCTCGAAGGAAACCG
>DAINSJ010000288.1:0-2025 GCA_036741375.1 Candidatus Limnocylindrales bacterium | reverse complement strand
CCGCCCGGGCGCCGCCGATGGCTCCCTGGTGGACCGAGATCTCGGTCGAATCGACCCGTCCGACTGCTCCCATCCGGACGTCGACCCGATCCGCTTCGAGGGTCGCGCCGTCCGCCGATACGTCGGGCGCCGCCGATACGTCGGGTGCGGAGGAGGTGACCGGAGCCGCGGCGGCTGCGGCTTTCGTCCGCGACCGGCGGGGTCGCGGGGCTACGGGAGATGCAGTTTCGTCGGTGGCCATGGCGGGACTCTCCGGGGTCGGTCGACGCATGCGTTGCGGCCGCATCAGCCTACTCGACCCTCGCCGACCGGGGGATTGCGTCGTTGGGCTATCCTGCAGCGCGCGCGCCGCCCACGAGCGCGCCATGGGAGGCAACGTGTCCAGCTCCGGCCTACCGAGGGGCAGCTCGGGGGCTCGTCGTACGGCCGCCGTCGTCCTGGTCGCGGGTGTGATCGGGGTCGTGCTGCTGGCCGGCGCCCTCGTCACGGGGGCCATCGGCAGCCCGAAGGCGTCCGGGATCGCGGTCGGCTCCCCTTCCGGACCCGCGGCCCCGACGAGCACGGCCACCGCGACATCGGCGCCCCCCTCACCAGGTCCGACTGGATCGCCGGTCCCGTCGCAGAGCCCCGGGCCGGTCAGCACCCTCGTGCCCGCCCCGCTGACCGGGCTGCTCGTGAGCCCGGCCGCCGCGCGGCGGCACCCGATCGCGGTCATGATCGACGACCACCTCGGAGCCCGGCCGCAATCCGGCTTCAACGCCGCGGCAATCGTGTGGCAGGCGCCGGCGGAGGGCGGGATCCCGCGCTACATGCTCGTCTTCCAGGACACGATCCCGAAGTCCGTCGGTCCCATCCGGAGCGCGCGGGAGTACTTCCTCGAGTGGGCCGCCGAATACCGTGCGATGTACGTCCATGCCGGCGGCTCGCCGCAGGCGATCGCAACGCTGCGCCAATACGGCGGTGGAGGCCTCGTCTGGAACGCCGAGGGCCTGCGCTTCGACGGCAGCTTCCTCTTCCGGGTGGGCTTCCGCATCGCACCCCACAACCTGTACACCGACGGCGCCCATCTCCATGCACTGGCGGCCTACCTCCACGTGGGTGACGGCACGGTGAAGTCGACCTGGTCGTTCCGCCGCGCCTCGCGCGACGCCGAGCGGCCCGGTCCCGGCTCGATCACGGTCAGCTATCCCCTGTACGAGACGATCCTCTATCGCTACAGCCCATCGACGAACAGCTACCTCCGCTACATCAACGGCTCGAAGAAGCCGCAGGTCGATGCCGCGGATGGGAAGGTGGTGGCGCCGAAGAACATCGTGATCCTCCGGATGCATTTCGCCCCGATCGCCGGCCCGAATCCGAAGGGTCGCCTCGAGGCCACCGACATCGGCAGCGGCCCGGCGTGGATCGCGACCGGCGGCGTCACGATCCAGGGCACGTGGCGGAAGGCGGCGAAGGGCGCGCCGACCCTTTTGTTCGGTCCGGGTGGCGGCCGGATCGTCCTGACCGCCGGGCAGACATTCGTCAACGTCATGCCCTACGGCTACCCGGTCACGATCTCCGACGGCAAGGCCCCACTGATGGCGAGCGGGCTGCCCGGCCACGGATTCAATCCGAGCTGACGACCCCGGGCGTCCGTGCGTTGCGAACGCCCACCTCGGCGTAGACCCGGCGCGTATCGGCGGCGACAGCCGCCCACGATCGCCGATCCCCGGTGGCGCGTTCGAGCGCGAGGCTCGCGAGCCGGCGATGGACGCGCTCGTCGGCCCAGGCGGTTCGAAGCGCCTCGGCCAGCCGATCCGGGTCGCGCGGCTCGACGATGATCCCGGCCTTGCCGACGATGTCCGGCAGGGCGCCGACGCCGGACGCGACGACCGGGACGCCGGCGGCAAGGGCATCGAGCGCCGGCAGCCCGGCGGCATCGGAGACAGCCGGCAGGATCGCCGCCCTCGCACCGCGGACGAGCGCAGCGAGCCGCGCCGGCGGGAGTGCGGGAGCGTAGCCGAGCGCCTCCCCGATGTCGAAGCG
>DAINSJ010000287.1:0-2066 GCA_036741375.1 Candidatus Limnocylindrales bacterium | reverse complement strand
GCCGCGCGCCTCCGAGCCGTCCAGGATCTGTCCGCCCGGTTGAGCGGGATCCAGGACGTCCGAGGCATCGGCGAGGCCATCGTCGCCGAGGCCGGGGCGCTCGTGACCTACGACACGATCCGCGTCTACCGAGTCGACCACGAAAGCGGCTGGTGTGAGTCGGTCGCATTCCAGGGCGTCTTCCTTGGCACGTCGAATCCGAGCCCGGAGCAGCTGCGGGTCCACGTCGGCGTCGGCCTGACCGGCTGGGTCGCCCAGAATGGGGAGGCGATCATGTCCGGCGACGCGGAGACCGACCCGCGGAGCGTCGTCGTCGGTACGACGAACGGACCGGAATCGATGCTGATCGTGCCGATGACCTTCGAGGGCCGCGTCCGCGGCCTGATCGTGACCTCGCAGCTCGGCCGGGATCGATTCGGCGAGGACGACCTGACGACCCTCACGATCTTCGCCGGCGCCGCCGGCCAGGCGCTCGTCAACGGCGAGCGCCTCGATCAGCTCCGACTGCAGCAGGCGGAGCTGGAGCACCAGCTCGTCAGCCAGCGCCGCCTCATGGCCGTCAACGAGCAGCTCCTCTCGACGCTCGACCCGAAGGGCGTCCTCGAGATGATCGCCGACTCCCTGAAGACGGTCGTGACCTACGACTCGCTGACGATCTACCGGATCGACGCGGAGCACGCGGTCCGGCATCCCGTCATCGCCCGCGACCGGTTCGCCGAGCTCATCCTCGAATACGACGCCCCGCTCGGCTCCGGGCTCACCGGCTGGGCGGTCGATCGGCGCGAGCCGGTCCTCGCCAACGATGCCCATCTCGATCCCCGGTCGATGCAGATCCCGGGCACGCCGTTCGAGCCCGAGTCGATGGTCATCGTCCCGCTCATGGCGGACGGCGAGGTCCTCGGCACACTGAACCTGGGCCGGATGGGCGGCGAGGAGGCCCATTACTCCCAGAATGAGTTCGAGCTCACGAAGCTCTTCGCAGCCCAGGCGGCGATCGCCCTCCGAAATGCCGATGCCCACGACGAGGTCAAGGTCCAGGCCGAGATCGACGCCCTGACGGGCCTCCGCAACCACGGCAGCTTCCAGCGCGAGCTCTCGGCCTTCCTCGCGGTGGGAGAGACCCGCGCGGTGGCCGTTCTGATGATGGATCTCGATCGGTTCAAGGGCTTCAACGATCGCAACGGCCATCCGGCCGGCGACGACCTCCTGGTCGCCGTCAGCCGGGCGATCGAGTCCTGCACGCGCGCGGGCGACCGCGTCTACCGCTACGGCGGCGACGAGTTCGCGGTGATCCTGCCCGACTGCGACCGGCCGGCGGCCGAGGAGGTCGCGGCGCGGATCCGGACCGCAATCGACGCGATCCCCGACGACAGCGGCGGGCGCCACGTATCGATCAGCGTCGGCGTTGCCTGCCACCCCGATGACGCCCGCGACAAGGACACCCTCGTCGAGACCGCCGACCAGGCCCTGTTCCTCGCGAAGGGCGCGCCCTTCCGGGGCTCGCGTGACCAGTTCGTGGCCGCACTCGACGAGACGGCGATGGGGCTGCTCGACGGCTCGAGCCCGGGCCAGCTGCTGGACTCGGTACTCACCCGGGCCGCCCGCCTGCTCGGCGTGCCGCACGGCTACGTCGACCTCGCGGATCCGGGCGACGACCACCTCACCGTCCGTGCCGGCATCGGCTTCATGGCCTCGCGGATCGGGTCCCGGCTGCCGATTGCCACCGGGATCGGTGGCGAGGTCTTCCGGACGGGCAAGCCGTTCGCGGTCGACGACTACGATGCCTTCGCCGGTCACGCCGTCGAATACACGGGCATGGTCGGCGCGGGCGTCGGCGCGCCGCTCATCGTCGACGGCCGGGTCGTCGGCGTCCTCGGGCTCGCCTCGGGAACGACACGGCGCGTGTTCCGCCAGCCCGAGATCGAAGCGCTCGAGCGCTTCGCCCAGCTGGCCTCGATCGCGCTCGAGAACGCCCGCCTCCACGAGGAGGCCCTCTCGCCGCGCGACCCGGTCACGGGCCTGCCGTCACGCGAGGTCCTCGTCCAGCGGATCGTGGATGCCCTCGC
>DAINSJ010000286.1:0-2072 GCA_036741375.1 Candidatus Limnocylindrales bacterium | reverse complement strand
TCCGCTGGGCGTTGTCGACCTGGTCCCAGAAGAGCGGCAGCACGATCATCGGCTTGCCATGGTGGAAGGCCTCGGTGACCGTGTTGTTCCCGCCATGGGTGATGACGAGATCGACCAGCGGCAGGATCGCCGGCTGCGGCAGGAAATCCGCGCCGGTCATATTGTCGGCGAGGCGGATCTCGTCACCGAGCGGGCCCTTCGAGACGACGACGCGATGGCGGGTTCGGCCCATCACGTCGACGAGCCGTTGCATGAGCCCGACGTCCGCCGAGCCGAGGCTCCCGAGCGAGAGATAGATCAGGCCGCCATCGCCATCACCAAGGTGCGCGGGCAGCTCCCAGGCTTCGTCGGCGGCACGGACGCTGGACTCGAGGCGGTGCCAAGTAGGCGAGATTCGCCGCTCCCGGCGGTAGTCCACCCCTGCCGGGTACAGGTACAGGTCCAGCCACGGCGACTCATGGATGAAGTCCGGCCCCGTATCCGCCCAGGTGAGCCCAGGCGCGCCACGCTCACGCATGAAGCCATCGAAGTCGGTCCACATGTCGCGATGCGTCCGCTCGACCTCCTCGAGGAACGCCGGCCAGGCCGACCGATCCGCCACGGGATAGCCCGACGAGAACGGCGGGATCGCCGGATCCTTGATCTCCGCGGGATTGCACGACGCAATCCGGACCCATGGCCGGCCCGACGCCGGCAGCGCGGAGAACCCAACGACGTTGTCCTCGACGATCACGTCGGGATCCAGCTCGTCGATGATCTCCCCCAACCGGTCATCGACGTACTTCGCGCCGTCGATCAGGGCCTGCCAGGTCGGGGCGATGAACTCGCCAAGCTGCTCGATCGTCGGCTTCCGGAAGATCGGTGCGGTGTCCCGGATGAAGTCGATCCAGAACTGGCCGGGGACCTCCTCGTAGTCGGGTGGCGGCCCGAGCCGCATCAGGCGCTCCTCGAAACCGCGCCGCTCGAGCGTCCCCTTGAACGATTCCTCGACGATGAACACGGCGCGGTGGCCGCGACCCTGGAGGACCTCCGCGATCCCGACGCAGTTGTTCGTCGGGCCCTGGGCGCCCTCGGGAAAGAACACGATCGTGCGAGCGTCCGTCACGGCTTGATTATCGCGGCCGCTACCATCGGTCGGTGCCCGATCCGGATCCCGCTCTCGACCACGTCCTCGACCGATTCGCGTGGCATCCCGAGCCTGAGCTGATCGGGATCCGGGACGCGGCGACGTCCCGGGAGGCGCTCCGTCAGGCCGGCGCGGCGACCTGGGAGACGGCGCTCGACTACCTGTACGACCACGCCTTCGCCCGAGCCATGGGCGAGCCGGTCGAGCACGACGCGCTGCGTGCGTTGTTCTTCGGACCGACCGGGGCACCCTCGGCGGCACCTGATGGCCCCGCGCGGCTCGAGGCGGTTCTCGCCGAATTCCGTGATCGGGTTGCCTCCCACACGGTCAGCGCCTACCACCCGCGCTCGTTCGGCTATTTCACGCCGCCGCCGCTCGTTGCGTCGATCGCGGGCGAGATCCTCGCGCAGGTCGCCCAGCAGGGCATCGATGTCTGGCACGCCGGCCCGGTCGGCGCCTTCGTCGAGGAAGAGGTCATTCGATGGCTCTGCGACGTCGTCGGCTACGGCGACGGCAGCTTCGGGCTCCTGACCTCCGGTGGCGTCATGGCCAACTTCATCGCCCTCGTCCTGGCCCGCGATGTGACCCTCGCGGGATTGCTCGGCTCGGGGCCACCACGTGGCCGGGCCCTCGAGGGTGTTCGCGTCTATGCCTCCGACCAGACCCACTTCTCGATTGGCCGGGCCCTCGATGAGCTCGGATTCCCGCCGGAGACGCTCGTGGTCGTGCCGGCCGACGACGCCTTCCGACTCCGCGGGCCCGCGGTCGCCGACGCGGTTGCCCGCGATCGCGCGGCAGGGCTGCTGCCGTTTGCCATCGCCGCGGTCGCGGGCTCGACCAATACCGGTTCCGTCGACGCGATCGGCGAGCTGGCGGACGTCGCGGCACGCGAGCGACTCTGGCTTCACGTGGACGCGGCGTACGGTGCGGCCGCGCGGCTGTCGCC
>DAINSJ010000285.1:0-2081 GCA_036741375.1 Candidatus Limnocylindrales bacterium | reverse complement strand
ATCGCCCGCCACCTCGAGCGCGACCGCAAGACGGTCCGCGCCTACGTCAGAGGCGAACGGACGGCCGGCGTCCGCCGATCCGCGGCTCCGGATCCGCTCGAACCGTTCGCGCCGTATCTCGCCGCCCGCTTCGCCGATGATCCCCATCTCTGGCTGACCGCCCTCTTCGATGAGGTCGGGCAGCTCGGCTATCCGCGCAGCTACCCGAGCTTCGTCCGAGCTGTCCGCACGGCGGGCCTGCGGCCCCACTGCGAGCCGTGCCGGGGGGTCAGCGGTCGGGCGACGATCGAGATCGAGCACCCGCCGGGCGAGGAGATCCAGTGGGACTGGTTCGAGCGGCGGCGGGCGCCCTGGGGCGGGACCGCCTACGTGCTCCTGGGCACCCTGCCCCACTCGAGCCGGGTTCGGGGCGTCCTCGCCCCCTCGCTCGACCAGGCCCACCTCGTCGAGGCGATCGACGCCGTCCTGCGACGGCTGGGCGGGACGGCCCGCGACTGGCGGACTGATCGGCTGGCCACGGTCATCGTGCCGGGCTCAGCCGACGTCCAGCCATCCTTTGCCCCGGTCGCCAAGCACTACGGCGTGACGATCCGGCCCTGCCCGCCGCGCCGGGGCAACCGCAAGGGCGCGGTCGAGGCATCGGTCCGCTACCTGTGCGGGCGCTGGTGGCGGACGCTGACCGCGACCACGATGATCGAGGCCCAGGCGAGCCTCGATCGATTCTGCGCCACGACCGCCGACGCCCGCCCGAGAGGCGCCACGACGGTCGCTGAACTCGCCGAGGCCGAGCCACTGCTGCCCTTGCCGCCGGTGCCCTATCCGGCGACGGTCGAGCAGACGGGACCCGTCGACGTGAACGCGAGCGTCGCCTTCAGGGGCGCCCGCTACAGCGTCCCACCGGGCTTCATCGGCGCCCAGCTCACCGTCCGCCATCGGCTCGGCTCCCCGACCATCGAGATCGTCTCGCCAGTGGGTGCCCTCGTCGCCGTCCACCGGCGCGCGACGGGCGGGCTCGCGCGGACCGGCGACCATCGGGCGGCCCTGGAGGCGGCCGTCCTGGGGGTGTTCAGCACCGCCCGGCCATGCGTGCCCAAGGGCAACCATCCACCCGGCCCGGCGGCCCGGGCTGCGGCCGCGGCGCTCCTGGCGCCGGAGGCCCGCGAGGTCCGGGTCGACCTCGCCCGCTACGCCGAGCTCGTGGAGGCCGCCCGATGAACGAGGCGTCCCTCTACCAGGCCCTCCGGGGCCATCTCGCCACGCTGCGCCTGGCCGCGGCCGCCGAGGCCCTGCCCGGCGTCCTCGAGGCGGCCCGGGCGGAGAACCTGGGACCGACCGCCCTCCTCGAGCGGCTCCTCGGGATCGAGGTCAAGGCGACCGAAGCCCGCCGCCACGCGAGCCTCGAGCGGTTCGCCTCGCTGCCGGCGCCCTGGCGCCTGGCGGACTTCGACTTCGACGCCCAACCCTCGGTCGACCGGGCGCTCGTCAACGAGCTCGGCACGCTGCGCTTCCTCGAGGACGCGACGAACGTCCTCTTCATCGGACCACCCGGGGTCGGCAAGACGATGCTCGCGGTCGCCCTCGGGCGAGCCTCGGTCGAGGCCGGCTACCGGACCTACTACACGACCGCCGCGGAGCTCGCGGCGCGCTGCCATCGGGCGGCGATCGAGGGCCGCTGGGCGACGACGATGCGCTTCTACGCGGGTCCGCGCCTCCTGATCATCGATGAGGTGGGCTACCTGCCCCTGGCCGCCGAGGCGGCAGCAGCCCTCTTCCAGGTCATCGCCCAGCGCTATCTTCGGGGCTCGGTCATCCTCACGACGAATCTCGGGATCGCGTCCTGGGGCCGGATCTTCGACGACCCGACGGTCGCCGCGGCGATGCTCGATCGGCTGCTCCATCGCTCCGTCGTCTTTGCCATCACCGGTGACAGCTACCGGATGCGGGCCCACCAGGCGCGGGCCGAGCACCTCCGAAAGGGGGTGATGGCACCGTCAAACCGCTAAGCTGACGTCCGCCCCACCCGGGTGCTCACCTGGGGAGTTTCGATGATCGAGGGTGGGGAGTTTCCGTGATCGGCGACA
>DAINSJ010000284.1:0-2083 GCA_036741375.1 Candidatus Limnocylindrales bacterium | reverse complement strand
GCCGCGAGGTGGATTCGATCCGGCAATCCCGACGATTCCATGCGCGCCGCGGTATTGACGGTGTCTCCCCAGAGGTCGAACAGGATCCGGCGCCGGCCGATGACGCCGCCGACGACCGGCCCGCTCGCGAGGCCGGTTCGGACGTGGAGGTCGATGTCGTTCGAGTCGCGCCATTCGGCGACGGCCCGCATCTGCGCTACCGCAAAGCCGAGCGCGACCGCCGCGTGATCCGGGCGAGCCTCCGGCGCCCCTACGACCGCCATGTAGGCATCGCCGACGGTCTTGATCTTCTCGACCCCGTGCTCGAGGGCGAGGCCATCGAAGCGGCTGAAGAGGTCGTCCAGGAGCGCGACGACTCGCGCCGGATCGGTTCGCTGGGCCCATGGCGTGAACCCGACGATGTCCGTGAACAGGACCGTTGTCTCCGGGTACGACTCGGCGATCCGTTCTTCGCCATGCCGCAGGCGTGTCGCGATCGAGGGCGGGATCGCGTTCGTGAGCAGCTCGTCAGAGCGCGCCTCTGCCTTTCGCCTACGAATGTCGACATAGCGCAAGAGCAGGAAGGTGATCGTCAACGGGACGCCGATGTTCTGGACGTAGAAGACGAGCTGGATCGCGTATGGCGGCGGTGTGACAAAGCCGCGGATGAACGGATCGACCGCCACAGTGAGCACGAGCGTCAGAAGGAAGAGCACAAACCATGGGGTCGCGCGTCGCGGGCCCAATGCCAGGAGCGCATAAGCAGGCGTCAGGAAGGCCCAGACGAGGCCACCGCTATTCGTGAGCACGCCCCCGGCGAGCTCTGTCGCGAACAGGACAAACGCCGGCCCGACGGCGATGAGGGCGTAAACATAACGCTCGAACTGCTTCGTGCGGGCGAGCACCACAAGGTTGCCGACGCTGTAGATGGAAAGCGCGAGGGCCAGGACCCAGCCGACAAGCGGCGTTGACGCAGAGGCGGGGATGCCCAGGGGCGCGATGATGGTCGCGAGCCCGCCGATGACGCCCATTCGCTTGCGCAGCCGCGTGTCGTCGTCGTCGCCGGGGTGATCGGCGATCGAGAGCAGGCGACTGACCATCTCGCCGCCCGCCATCAGCCCGCCGTCGGAAGCTGCAGTCGATCCGGGACGTCGGATCGCGCGATCGCGAGGAGCAGCGGCACCCCGAAGGTCGCGATATCGGCCCACGTGGTGGATGCGATGCCGAGGACGGTCGGCAGGACGTAGCCGCTCGCAAGGTCGCCCGCGGCGCGGGCTCCGGTGAACACCACAAGCACGAGGCCGGCCACGATCGAGGCCGACGTGAACAGGCTCGCGAAGCCCCGCCGCCGGCTGGACCAGCCCCCGGCGGACGGCCACACCGCAAGCGCGGCCGCGACCACTGCCTCGACGAGGAAGACGCCGGCCGCGAGGTCGAAGCCGGCCATGCCGGTGTCCCTCCCAACCGCAATCGCTGCCGCTCCGGCGATCACCGACGCGGCGAGCGCGATCACAGTGCGCGGAGTGTCGTAGGGCATCGGCTCAGAGGCCGACGTGGAGGAGCGTCTCGCCGCCGAAGGCCATCCCACCGCCGACCTGGTATGCATCGGCCATCTCGTTCCAGGCGTTGAAGCGAGGGTCGTTGTCGTGGAGGTGATGGCCCTCCCCATCCCTGAAGACCACGGCGATGAGGTACTGGACGGCATCACCCCGCGAGACCGACGAGATGTCCATCTTCGCGATCGAGGCACTCAGCAGGATGCCGCGGCCCTTGTAGTCCTCCCAGATCGGGAGCTCGTGCTCGCGGAATCCCGCCTCGAAAGCGCCGACCTGATCGGGCTTGACACTGAGGACAACGGCGATCGTTTCCATGGCCACTCCCTCGTGCTGCTTGCGACTAGATCGTAACCAGCCGGGCGCCGTCGCCGCACCGAACCTCGTTCGAGGGGATCCTCGGCCGAGCGGGCAGGAACCCACCCGGCCGAGCGTCATCCGCGCCACCGAGCGTTATTCGAGGGCGAATAGGAATCTGCCCGAGCGTGCTGGGCAACTGCTCGACTCCGACAAATCCGGCACCCCGCCAAGCGCGGTCGGGACGAATCCCA
>DAINSJ010000283.1:0-2086 GCA_036741375.1 Candidatus Limnocylindrales bacterium | reverse complement strand
AGCTCATCAAGCTCGACCTGCTCGGGCTCGGGATGCTCGCCGCGATGGACGAGACCCTCCAGCTGATCCAGGCCGATTGCGCGACGTGCATCGATCTCGACCGGATGCCCGAGGAGATCCCCGAGGTCTTCGCGATGATCCAGGCGGCCGATACCGTCGGTGTCTTCCAGATCGAGAGCCGGGCCCAGATGCAGACCCTGCCGAAGTCGCGGCCGGCGTCGCTCGACGATCTCGTCGTTGAGGTCGCGATCATCCGGCCGGGCCCGATCCAGGGCAACGCGGTCCACCCCTATCTCAGGAGGAAGCAGGGCCTCGAGCCGGTGACCTACCTCCACCCGAGCCTGGCGCCGATCCTCGCCGAGACCCTGGGCGTGATCCTGTACCAGGAGCAGGTCATGAAGATCGCGATCGAGGTCGGCGGGTTCACGCCGGCGGGCTCCGATGGCTTCCGCCGGGCCATGGGCACGTGGCGCTCGAATCGCGAGATGGAGAAGCTCCACCGCCAGTTCCTCGACGGCTGCCTGCGCCAGCCCGGGATGACCGACGAGATGGCCGAGGAGCTGTTCCGGCAGGTCTCGGCGTTCGCCTCGTTCGGGTTCGCGAAGTCCCATGCCGCGGCGTTCGCGAGGACCGCCTACGAGTCGGCGTTCCTGAAGCTCTTCTATCCCGCCCAGTTCCTTGCCGGACTCATCAATGCCCAGCCGATGGGCTTCTATCCCGTCGAGGTCCTCGTCAACGACGCCAAGCGGCATGGCGCGAGCGTCCTGCCGGTCGACATCAACGCCTCGAGCTACAAGACCACCACCGAGTGGGTCGGCCGGCCGGGGTGGGCGCTCGCGGGAGTGGCGGGCGACGACGGGTCACACGATGGGGCCCCCGGTGAGCCGCTGCCGCAGGACTCAGGCATCGAGGATTACGCGCGGCCTGTCCGCTCCTCGTCGTGCTTCATGCCTGGATTCGCCGCTCGTGAGCAGTGGTCGGCCGGGGACGCGATCGGCTGGGGCGTCCGGCTCGGGCTCCATCTCGTGAAGGGGATCGGGGAGCAGCACGAGGCGCTGCTCGATCGGGAGCGCGACCGCGGCCCATACGCGTCGCTCGCCGACGTCGTAGAACGGGCGGGCTTGCCAGAGGAGACGATCGAGCGGCTGATCCGGACCGGCGGGCTCGATTCGCTGGGCCGCCCGCGCCGGGAGCTCCTCTGGCAACTGCGCGAGGTGGCCGGCTCGGCCCGCGGGAGGGTCGATGGCAAGAGCGTTCGGGCCGCCGACCGGGCGAAGGGCCGCCGTTCAGCCGCGGCCGGCAGGCCGATGGACCTCAGGCTCCCCGCCACCGACGCGCCGGACCTCCCGGCAATCACCGAGCCGGAGCGACTCGGTGATGCCTATGGCGTCATCGGCCTCGATGCGAAGCGCCAGGTCATCTCGCTCTTCAGGCCCGCGC
The DNA here is from genome assembly GCA_036741375.1 of Candidatus Limnocylindrales bacterium. Lineage (GTDB taxonomy): Bacteria > Chloroflexota > Limnocylindria > Limnocylindrales > CSP1-4 > UBA5189. The sequence goes on along the minus strand of DAINSJ010000283.1, from coordinate 646 downwards.
TGGATCGCCTCGGGGCGGTGCCCAACGGCGCGCTGGCCGATCGGCGGCCCGGCCCGGTTCGGCTCGCAGGGCTCGTCGTGACCCGGCAGCACCCGATGACCGCGAAGGGCACGGTATTCCTGGCCCTCGAGGACGAGACGGGGATGGTCAACGTCACCCTCTGGCCGGATACCTGGGCCCGCCTCCGTGGCGTGGTCCGGCGCCACGCCCTGCTCCTCGTCGACGGCGATCTCCAGCGCGAATCGTCGGTCGTGAACGTCGTCGCGCGGGAGGTCCGATCGCTGACCGAGGTGGCCGAAGCCGCTGGCGGTCCGGAAACCCCAACGGGAGTCCGGCAGCTTGGCCACGCCGGGATGCGCCGGCTCGGCTAGAGGCTGGCCTTCAGCGCGACGATCCGGTTGTACGAGGCCAGGAGCGTCGCCCTCGCGATCGAGCTGTCCTGCGCCGCCGCCAGGAGCGACGAATACACCGCCCGCGTCGAAGCCTCGGAGCCGGTCACAAGGATCATGTCGGTGCCCGCCTTCGCAGCACGGAGGGATAGGTAGGTCTGGCTTACCCCGCGGCTGACCGCGGTTCCGGTCAGGGAGTCGGTGATCGTCACCCCGCGGAAGCCGAGATTCTGGCGGAGGAGCGTCGTGCCGATCGC
>DAINSJ010000282.1:0-2109 GCA_036741375.1 Candidatus Limnocylindrales bacterium | reverse complement strand
CCGCTCGTGAACAGCTACAAGCGGCTGGTCCCGGGCTACGAGGCGCCGACGTACCTCACGTGGGGCCGCACGAACCGCTCTGCGCTCATCCGGGTGCCGATGGTCTCGCCCGGCAAGTCGGTCGAGGGGACCCGGCTCGAGGTCCGCTGCCCCGATCCCTCCTCGAACACGTACCTCGCGTTCGCCGCGATGATCGCGGCCGGGCTCGACGGGGTGGAGAAGGGCCTCGAGCTTGGCGAGCCTGTCGAGGAATCCCTGTTCGAGATGGACGCGGCCCAGATCGCGGCCAAGTCGATCCGCGAGCTGCCTGGCACGCTCGGCGACGCGCTCGACGAGCTGGAGAAGGACGAGGTCATTCGGGAGGCCCTCGGCGATCACGTCTTCAACCACTTCATCGAGGCCAAGCGGGCCGAGTGGGACGAATATCGAACCCAGGTGTCCGACTGGGAGGTCAACCGCTACCTCGACCAGTTCTAGCGTCGGTCTCTAGCCAGCTAGCCCAGCGTCGGCCGTTCCTCCCGGCCGGCGCAGCAGCCAATCCGAGCGGCCGGGTATCCCGGCCGCTCGGGTGATTCCTGAGCAGTGCCCTCCGGGCGCGGGCAGCCGACGTAGCCGAGCGCGCCTCCGGCCTGCACTTGGCGCCGCTATTCTCAGGATGTGTCCCCTGACCCCGGAGTCGCCCTGGCGCTGAGCGGCACGGGGCAACCGGTCCATCCCGAACGGACCCTCTGGCTCCTCTCCGCCGCGCACGCGGTGAACCACGCCCAGGCGGTGATCCTGCCGCTCATCTTCCTCAAGATCATCGACGAGTTCGGCGTGGGCGCGGAGACGGTCGCCTTCCTGGCCGCTGCTGCGGCGATCAGTGCCGGGTTCGTCCAGGCCAGCTTCGCGTTCATCACCCGGCGGTTCTCGCGGCGCCTGCTGATGGGCATCGGCGGCCTCCTCTTCGGCCTCGGGTTCGCGGCCCAGGGCGCCGCCCCGTCGTTCGGCGCGTTTGCACTCACCAACATCCTGTCTCGCATCGGCGGCTCGCCCCAGCATCCCGTCGGGAACGGCCTCCTTGCCGAGCAGTTCCCGCCGGAGCGACGTGGATTCGCGATCAGCGCCCATATCTCGGGCGGGAATGTCGGGACGGTCATCGTCGCCGTGAGCGGAGCGTGGCTCCTCGCGAACTACGGCTGGCGCGGCGTGTCGGTGATCTTCGGGATCCCGGCGGCGCTCGTGGCCCTGGCGATCCTGCGCTGGGTTCGCGAGAGCGGCGCGGACCGGGCCGCGGCGATCGCCGAGGGCAGCGTCCGCGACGCGATGCGGGTGATCTGGCAGGACCGCACGATCCGGCGGGTGTACCTCGCCTCGGTTCTCGGCGGCGGCGGTCGCGGCCTCGGAGTCGCAAACCTGTTCGCGGTCCTGTATCTGACCCACGTCCTCGGCCTGCCCGACGACACGACGAACCTGATGTATGGCGGCCTGATCGTGCTATCCGTGCCGATGCCGCTCGTCGCGGGCTGGCTGTCCGACCGGATCGGCCGCCGACCGGTGATCCTCGGGGCCTACATCGGCGGTGCGCTCGGCTTCGTCGTGTTCATCGCCGTCGGCTCGAGCCTGCTCGGGCTATGGGTGGGGCTCGCGATCATGGGCCTGTTCTCGTTCGCCGAGAGCCCCCAGCTCCAGGCCCTGCTCGCCGACGTGGCCCCCGCCCCGATCCGGGACGTGACGTTCGCGCTCTACTTCACCCTGGCGTTCGGGGTCGGCTCCCTCTGGGTCGCGCTCTACGGGGCGATCATCGACGTGCTCGGCGAGACCGCCGGCCTGCCGATCGTGTTTGGGCTGATGGCGGCGTCGTTCGTGGCGGCAGCGGTCGTGATGTTCCCGGTGCGCGACCCGCCCCGGGAGCCCCATCGACTGGCGATGGAGGCAGTCGAAAGCGTCTGACCGTGCTCGGCGCGCCGTTTGGTATCATCCCCGAGCCCTGTGAAAACGGGCATCCCTCGGTCGGGGCGTGGCGCAGCTTGGTAGCGCGTGTCGTTCGGGACGACAAGGTCGGAGGTTCAAATCCTCTCGCCCCGACCAAACTCACCGATCTGGCGTTGGAGCTCAAGGATCGGTGGC
>DAINSJ010000281.1:0-2118 GCA_036741375.1 Candidatus Limnocylindrales bacterium | reverse complement strand
CTCACGTTCATCGCCGACTTCAGCGCCGACCGGCCGGGCGACTACTCGAGCCGGGACCTGACGCTGACGGTCGGCAAGACGTCCGCCATCGTCACGCTCCGCTCCTGGCCCGATGACACCGCCTGGCGCGATCGCGTCAGCGACCTCGTCACTCGCGGGTTGCCGGCCCTTGGCAACGTCATCGGGCTCGACTGGCCCATCACGGGCCCGCTCGTCGTCCAGGAGGCGCTCGTCCGGAACACCGGCGGTTACGCCGGCCTCTTCGACCCGACCGCCGGGCGAATCCAGATCTCGTACACGGCGTCGTCGGGCGTGGTGCTGCACGAGGCGGCCCATGCCTGGTTCAACGGTCACCTCGTCGCCGACCGCTGGGCCGCCGAGGCATTCGCCTCGTATTACGCCGACCTGGCCGCGACCGCGTTGAAGGTCAAGATCGCCTCGCCGACCCTGACGGGCGCGCTCAAGGCCAGCGCGATCCCGCTGAACGCGTGGGGCGCCGTCGGGACGACGCCGACCACCGGCGAGGCCTACGCGTACGCCGCCTCGCTGGCCTTCGCGCGCGCCGCTGCGGCGCGAGCGGGGGACAAGCTCCAGACGATCTGGGCCCGCGCGGCTGCCCGCGAAGGCGCGTATCAGCCACCGTCCGGGACCGAGACCGTGGCCGGAGCGCCCGACTGGCGGGGCCTGCTCGACCTGTTCGATGCCACGACCGGGACCTCCTTCGACGACCTCTGGCGCCAGTGGGTCGCCCGGCCGGAGGACAAGGCCCTGCTCGACGCCCGAACGGCCGCCCGGACGGCCTACGCGAAGGCCGTCACCGACGCCGCGCCCTGGGCGCTGCCGCGCTCGATCCGGGACGCCATGCGGGCCTGGCAGTTCGACGTCGCGACACAGCAGATGACGGCCGCGGAAGCGGTCCTGGCGCAGCGGGCCCAGCTCCTGACGGCGGCAAACGACGCTGGAGTGACGCTGCCCGCAACCCTCCAGGGCCGCTTCGAGGGCAACGGCGGCGTCCCGGTCGCGGCCGCCGAGGCGACCGCGGAGCAGAGCACGATCGAGGCGATCCAGGAGGCGGCGGCAACGGAGCCGGCGGGGACCGCAGAGGCGCCCTCGCTGCTCGTGTCGGTCGGGCTGCTCGGGTCGAATCCCGGGGCGAAGCTGGCGGACGCGCGGAAGGCCTTTGCGGCGGGCGACCTGCACCAGGCGATCTCGGAGGCCTCCGATGCCGCCGCAACATGGACGAGTGCCGGATCGATCGGCCGGACCCGCGTTGTGAGCGCCGGCCTGCTCGTCTTCGCGAGCCTGTTGCTGGCGCGATTGCTCTGGGTCCGGCGACGACGGCCGGCCGTCTCTCCGACTCCCGACCCCGCTGGGTGACGCTACACTCGCGCCCGATCCGACTCCGTGCGATGGATGCGAGGCCGACGTTGACGCTCCCCGGCCGATCCCGTTGATGGCGATCCGTCGCACTCGCCCGTCCCGCGAGATCCTGTCGGGCGATTCCGCGGACGTGTACTTCGCCCGAGCCGAGACGGTCCTCGACCGCGAGGGCCTCGACCCGGTCGTGACCATGGAGGTCTTCGCCCGCGCCGACGCGATCCTGTGCGGGATCGACGAGGTCAAGAACCTCCTCGCCCACGTGCTCAAGGACGCGGACCCGACCGAGGTCGCGATCGAAGCGCTCGACGACGGCGACCCGATCTCGCCGAAGGAGGTCGTCCTCCGGATCCAGTCGCGCTACCGGGCCTTCGGCCTGTACGAGACCGCGATCCTCGGGATGCTCTCGCAATCGACCGGCTGGACGACCGCCGCGCGGGAGTGCGTGAACGCCGCCGCGCCATTGCCGGTCATCTCGTTCGGGGCCCGGCACGTCCACCCCGACGTCACGGACGTCCTCGACTACGCCGCGATCGTGGGCGGTTGCGTCGGCGCGTCCACGCCCGCGGGGGCGAGGCTGGCCGGCCTGAACCCGACCGGGACGATGCCGCACTCCCTGGTCCTGATCTTCGGCGATACGGTGCTCGCGGCGGAGGCGTTCGATCGCGACCTGCCGCAGGACGTGCCGCGGATCGTCCTCATCGACACGTTCAAGGACGAGGCCGAGGAGGCGCTGCGCGT
>DAINSJ010000280.1:0-2137 GCA_036741375.1 Candidatus Limnocylindrales bacterium | reverse complement strand
CGTGTGAGCATCACGAACGGGCTCCAGAACGGCACGAATGAGGCGACCCGCATCAGCGGCGTCAGTCCGCCGGACAGGGCCAGGACCGCCATCAGGTAGCCGACGATGGCAATCAGGCTCAACGGCAGTGCCAGCACCTGGAGGTCCTCCGCCCGGCTGACGAGCGAACCCGCCGCGGCATAGATCAATGAATACAGCACGAACCCGAGGATCCAGAACCCGCCATACGCGCCGAGCAGGCCGGGACTCAGCACGGACAGCGAGACTCCGGGCGACGAGGTCGAGCCCAGGAGCGCCACGGAGATCCGGTCCTCCAGGAAGAGCACGGCAATCGCGGGAATCAGGATCGCGACGTACTGAACGAGCCCGGCAAGGCCGATGCCGACGACCTTTCCGACGACGAGCTGCTTGGGCGATGCCGCGCTGATGAGCATCTCCATGACCCGGCTCGACTTCTCGGCGACGACGCCGGCCGCGACCCACATCCCGTAGATCACGAGGGTGATGAAGATCAGGACCACGAAGACCACGCCTACGATCCGCCTCGCGGCAAAGTCGCTGGCGGCGAGCGGCTGGCCGCCCGCGCTCGGGCCGGCCGCGGAAACGACGTCCATGCTGGGCACGAGGAACGGCGACGCGTTCGTGGCGCCATTCGACGAGTTCCAGTCGAGGATGGCCACCGCGAGGGCACCCACGCCCACGAGCTGCGCGCGATCGGCACCGATCCCCTCGCCGGTGATGAACTTGAACGCGAGCCGACCGGTCGGTTCCCGCGACGCGACGAGCGCGCCGTCGTACTCGCCGTTCGACACGGCCTCGACGATCGTGCTCGCTTCCCCGGCCCGGACGAACGCGTAGGCCTGGGCCTTGCTCGAATCGCCGGAGGAGGCGTTCAGGACGCCACTCATGATCGAGATCGCGTCCGCCGCGAGCTTGTCGTCCGTCGTCACGATCGCGATGTTCGTCGTCGTGCCCCGGTCGACGACCTTGATGAGGACCGGAGTCAGGGCAACCACGACGGCCAGCATCGCCAGCAGGAACGTCGACACGACGAACAGCCGGCTCCGGACGCGCTCGCGGAACTCGCGATCCGCCACGAGGCGGGCGTTCGGGAGGAGCCGCTCGTCGCGACCGATCGATAGCGGCGTCATGCGACCTCGTCCTCCACGACCGGCGGCTCGTTCGCGAGCCCCGCCCCATCGGCATCGGCCGGGTGGCCGACGTGCTCGATGAAGACCTGCTCGAGCGATGGGTCGGCGATCTCGAAGTGCGTCACCTTCGCGCCGGAAGCGAGCGCCGCCTGGAGGACGAGGTCCGGCTCGACGCCCGGCTCGAGCTCGATCTCGGACCGTTCGATACCGGGCCGCAGCAGCCGCGCGCCGGGCACACCGGACAGCCAGGCCAGCCGGTGATCACCTGTGACCGAGATGAGGACCATGCGGCGGCCGGTCGATCGCTTGACGTCGCGCAGGCTGCCCGCGACAACGGTCCGGCCGTGATCGACGATCGCGACCGATTCGCACATCGCCTCGACCGTCTCCATCTGGTGGGTCGACAGCACGATGGTCTTGCCGCGATCTCGGAGGTCCAGGATCGCCTCCCGCAGCAGGACGATGTTCACCGGATCGAGACCCGTGAAGGGCTCGTCCATGAGCATGACCTGCGGGTCGTGGAGGACCGCGGCGAGGAACTGGACCTTCTGCTGGTTGCCCTTCGAGAGCTCCTCGGCGCGCCGATCCGCGAAGTCCGGAACGTGAAATCGCAGCAGCCACGCCCGAGCCTCGCGGGTCGCGATGTCGCGCGGGACGCCCTGCAGGCCGGCGAAGAACACGAGCTGCTGGAGCACCGTCATCTTCGGGTAGAGGCCGCGCTCCTCGGGGAGGTAGCCCCAGGTCGGGCGCGGGAGCGAGCGGTGGTCGATGCCGTTCCACGTGATCGAGCCGGCGTCCGGACGCAGCACGCCCAGGGCGATCCGCATCGTCGTCGTCTTGCCGGCGCCGTTCGAGCCGAGGAAGCCGAAGACGTGGCCGCGGGGCACGGAGATCTCCAGCCCGTCGAGCGCGACGATCGCGCCGAACCGCTTGACGAGCCCGTCGATGACCAGGGACATGCCGCCGAGCATACGGCCACCGTTCCG
>DAINSJ010000279.1:0-2142 GCA_036741375.1 Candidatus Limnocylindrales bacterium | reverse complement strand
AGCGGCACGACGGCGACCGCCGACGGCTGCGGGCATGAGCGCGGCACCGCCGAGGGCCGCCAGCCGTGAGAACCGAGCCATGTCGCCTCGTTTGGCTCGCGATTGCTCAGGCATCCTGCTGGGCTGCGGGGAGGCGAGGTGCGAGTGCCCACGCTGACGCCCGTCGCAACGGGTTGTTACGCCGCGTGGTCAGGATCGGCCCCCGCGCTGGACCGCGCGACGAACTCGCCGGCGCCGCGGTGGCCGACGAAGCGACCATCGAGCACGACCGGACGCCCGCGGACGAAGACGCTCCGGACGGCACCCTCGAGCTCGAAGCCCTCGTACGGCGTGTAATCGCTCGTGTGGTGGAGGTCGACCGCCCGGAGCGTCCGGCGCGCGGCCGGATCGAAGAGCACGAGATCGGCGTCCTTGCCTACCTCGATCGAGCCCTTGCGCTCGAGCCCGAAGAGGCGCGCCGGCGTCGTCGCGATGAGATCGACCATGCGCTCGACCGAGAGGCGGCCCTTGGCCACGCCCTCGGAGTAGAGGATCGCGAGCAGCGTCTCGATGCCCGGGGCGCCGTTGCTGATCCGGTCGAACGGGACGCCACGCCCCGCGTCGGCCTTCTCGACCGCGGCTCGGTCCGGGACATGGTCGGTGGCGACGAGATCGAGGTCGCCGGCAGCGAGGCCGGCCCACAGGGCGTCCTGGTCCGCACGTGAGCGAAGTGGCGGCGAGATCACGAAGCGCGCGACCGTCGCGTCGTCCCCGCCGACGTAGCGATCCTCGGTTAGCGCGAGGTAGTGCGGACAGGTCTCCGCGTGCGCCCGGACGCCGCGGGCCCGGGCCGCGCGGACGTGGCCCAGCGCGGCCGCCGACGAGAGATGGACGACATGAACTGGCGCGCCCGTTTCGGCGGCGAACGCCATCACTCGCTCGGTCGCGACGGCCTCGGCCTCGGTCGATCGTGTGGCGGCATGGAACCGCGGTGCCGTCTGGCCGCGGGCGAGCGCGGCGGCCACCGCCGTATCGATCAGGACCGGGTCTTCACAGTGGACCTGGAGCATCCCGCCGCGTGATGCAAGGACACGCATCGCCTCGAAGATCCGGTGCTCGTCGAGCCGGAAGTCGAAGACCATGAAGGCCTTCGCGGTCGAGACACCTTCGTCGACCATCGCCGGCAGCTCCGCGACGGGATCCTCCATCCGGCCGCTGATCGCGAGGCTGATCCCGTAGTCGATCGCGCTGTCGTGCTCGGTGGCGGCCCGCCACTCCCGAAGCCCGGCGAGCAGCGAGCGCTCCGCCGCAGGCGACGATCCGGTTCCCGGGTTGTTGAACGCGAGAAATGTCGTGGTCCCGCCGAACGCCGCGGCCACCGAGTCCTGGAAGAAGCGATCCGGCTCGGCGTCCGTCGCGACGCGGGTGTGGGTGTGGACGTCGACCGCGCCCGGAAGGACGAGCAGGCCCGTCGCGTCGACGAGTTCGATATCGCAGGTCGCGTCGAGCGTCGAGAGATCGGCTTCGATCGCGGCGATCGTCTCGCCTCGAACAAGGACGTCCGCGCGGCGACTTCCGGTCGCCGTAACGACGGTGCCGTTTCGGATCAAACGGCCAGCCAGGGGTCCACCTTTGATCAATTGGACTCGATCGCGGTCTTGAGGGCCGCGAGCTCGCCAGGGTCCCGTCGGAAATTGGTCGCGGCCCCTTCGATTGGACGGCCTTCGAATGGATCTCCTTCGAACCTCGGATAGAGATGAACGTGGAGGTGGGGCAACGTGTTCCCGTGGATCTCGTAGTTGATCTTTCGTGCCTCTGTCGCCGCGCGCAATCCTCGGGCCACCGCCATGAGGGCGTCCCAAAAGGCATGACCGTCGTCGAGATCGAGGTCGAATGGCTCGACGACATGCTGCTTGGCAACGACGCAGACATATCCGGGAAGTGGAGCATCGGCCGCCGCCGTGACCCACGCCGCACCAACGTCAAGCAGGACGTCAAGCGGTTCACCGCGTCGACAGATCGGGCATTCCATCCGTCGCTCGGGACCCACGACGTCCGTCGTCAGGAACGCTCGACGATCCGGATCGGCTGGGCGCCGTCCCAGAGGACCCGCCGGCCGACCTCGCGGAGGCGGTCCTGCCAACCGGCGTCGGGCTCGATCGT
>DAINSJ010000278.1:0-2147 GCA_036741375.1 Candidatus Limnocylindrales bacterium | reverse complement strand
CGATCCCGGCGCTCGTGGGCCGGCCGGCGCCGCACCTCCTGCTGCTCAACGACGAGGATCTCACCTGGGCCAAGGTCCGCCTCGACGAGCGTTCGCTGGCCAGCGTCCAAGGGGGTGCGATCCCGCGGATCGATGAGCCGCTCGCTCGGGCGCTCCTGTGGATGACGGTGCTCGACATGACCCGTGATGCCGAGCTCAGCGTGGCCGATTGCCTCCGCGTCGTGCTCGATGGCGTGGCGGGCGAACCGGATACCGGCATCGCCGCGTTGATCCTGTACGGAGCCCTCGATGCGGTTGACCGTTTCGGGCGGCCGGCGCACCGAGCGTCCCGCCGGGTGGCATTCTCGGCCCGGGCCGGCGAGCTCCTCGCCGCAGCGCCGGCCGGGAGCGACGCCCAGCTCCTGTTCGCGCGGGCGTTCATCGACTCGGCAACCGCGAATGGTGACCTCGAACGGCTCCAGGCCTGGCTCCGGAGCGATGCGATACCCGAAGGCCTTGTGCTCGGACCCGACCAACGATGGGCCGCCGTAGAGCGACTCGCGGTGATGGATCGGATTGGATCGGCCGAGATCGACGCAGAGGCCGAACGCGACGCGACGACCGCCGGAGCCGAATCTGCCGCCACGGCCCGAGCAGGGTTGCCGACCCCGCCAGCGAAGGAGGCCGCCTGGCGGGAGCTCGTTGCGGCAGGCGGGCCGACGCTCGGCATCCGGCGGGCCATCGCCCAGGGATTCTGGCGTCCCGAGCACGTCGACCTGACCCGGTCATACCTCGACCGGTACTTGACCGACATCGGAGCCCTCCTTCGCGGTCCGTCGCCCGAGCTCGCACGCTCGATCGCGGACGACGCCTTTCCAGACACGCTCGTCGAGGAGGCGACGGTTGCGAGGGTCGATCGCGTGCTCGCCCGGTCCGACCTGGACCCATCGTTCCGGCGCATCCTCATCGAGAGTCGCGCGGACCTCGTGCGAGCCATGCGCGCTCGCGAGCTCGATGAGCCCGGCTGACGGGCGGCGATACGATGAGCGGCCCAGATTCGGAAGCGGGAGGAACGTCGTGACCAGTGAAGACGCAGGCCCGTATCGAGTCGCGGTCGTCCAGGTCCCGCCGGTCCTCCTCGATCGCGAGGCGAGCCTCGCGCGCGCGGTCGTAAAGGTCGAGGAGGCCGCCGACGCGGGCGCGAAGCTCGTCGCGTTTCCCGAAGCATTCGTGCCTGGCTACCCGGAGTGGGTCTGGCGCCTCAGGCCCGGCACCGACTATGCCGAGACCGCCGAGATCTGGCGGCGCTTCCTGCCCGAGACGGTCGACCTCGAGCAGGATGAGCTTGCAATCCTGCGCGATGCCGCCCGGCGTCGCTCGGTGACGATCACCCTCGGGATCAACGAGCGCGACGGCTCGTTCAGCCGGGCGACGGTCTACAACACGCTCGTCGTGATCGGGCCGGACGGCGAGATCCTGCTGCGCCATCGGAAGCTCGTGCCGACGAATCCGGAGCGGATGGTCTGGGGTGCCGGCGACGGCGTCGGCCTCGATGCCGTCGAGACACCCCTCGGCCGCGTCGGCGGCCTCGTGTGCTGGGAAAACTACATGCCGCTGGCGCGATTCGCGCTATACGCGGCGGGCGTCCAGCTGTACGTCGCGCCGACGTGGGACGAGGGCGAGTCGTGGATCGCCTCGATGCAGCACATCGCCAAGGAAGGCACCTGCTGGGTCCTTGGCTGCGGGAACGTGATGCGCGCTTCGGACATCCCGGCCGACCTGCCACTCCGCGCGGACCTCTACCCCGATCCCGATGAATGGGTGAATCCCGGCGACTCGGTCATCGTGGCGCCCGGCGGGGCGATCGTCGCCGGTCCCCTGCACGAGGCCGAGGGGATCCTGTACGCGGACTGCGACCCGGCTCGGGCCTCGGCCGCGCACCGCGTCATCGATGTCGCGGGCCACTACAGCCGGCCCGATGTGTTCCACCTGACGATCGACCGTTCCCCGCGGCGCCAGGTCGAAACCCAGGCTGGCTGACGGTCAGCCTGCGCGGCGCCTGATCTCCGCGGAGATCGCCGGGATGATCGCGTTGAGATCCCCGATCACCGCGTAGTCGGCCACGGCCATGATCGGCGACTCGGCGTCGGTATTGATCGCGAGGATCC
>DAINSJ010000277.1:0-2149 GCA_036741375.1 Candidatus Limnocylindrales bacterium | reverse complement strand
ACGGGTTGAACTCGATGTTGACCTTCGCGACGATCTGGTACTTCTCGTTGAGGATGAGGATGACGTCGGCCTCGTAGTTGATCGCCGACGAGCCCCGCAGGTGGTAGTTGCGGAGGCGGGTGGCCTTCAGGCCCTCCTTGTCCGCGGCGACGATCGCGATGATCGGCACGTGCTCTGTGAGGGCAATGTCCTTCAGGCCGTTCACGACGTACGTGACCTTCTCGGCCTCGCTCGACGGCTCCGGGACGACGGGCACCTTCTGGAGGTAGTCGACGAAGACGACCAGCCGTCGGTCACCCGACCGCTCGCGGTGCTGCTGGATCAGCTCTCGGAGGTTGTCGACGGTGCTCGCGGTCGCCGAGCCGCGCATCAGGAACAGGTTGTGGCCGTAGCGCGCCAGCCGCTCGAGCGACGGCCGGAGCTTCGGGTTCGCCGCGATGTCGGGCAGCCCCTCGCCCGCCTTGGCCCAGGTCCCGAGAACCTCGCTCCGGACGTCCTGGATCTTCACGGCACCGGCCTTGTGGGGCAGGCGCGGCAGGATCGATTCCATGGCGATGATCCGGTTCAGGAGGTCCGCCTCGTCGTGCTCGAAGCAGATGTAGAGCACGTATGCCTGCCCGGAGGCCGCGATGTTGCGCGCCATCTGGAGGGCCATCGTCGTCTTGCCGGTGCCCTGGGCGCCGCCCATGAGCAGCATCTCGCCGGGTCTCAGGCCGCCACCGATCGTGCGATCGATCGGCGGCATCCCGAGCGGCACGGGCTCGTAGTCGGCGATCTGGCCGCTCATGACCTTGTCGTTGACGTCGATCAGGATGTCGAGCGACGACCGCGGCGCAAGCGAGCCACCCGCCGTGTCGATCCGCCACGGCGTCGGCGGCGCCTCGCTCTCGACGAACTCCGCGGGGCGGCCCGATCGGCCGGCTCGGGGGGCCTCACCGGCCGCGGCGGCGCTGTCGGCCGGCGTTCCGTCGTCGGTCGCCGACCCGTCGGGAGCCGTGTCTTCGGGAGCCGCGTCTTCGGGAGCCGCGTCTTGTGCCACTCCGTCCTCCGAAACCGGCGCTTCCGCCGCGATATCCGCGTCGCCATTGGCCTTCATGTCGCTTTCCCCCGCATCGGCGTCATCGTGGCGAGATCGTCCCACAGCCGGCAAATGGTTCGAATCCCCCGTTCGTAGTTGTCGAGGACCATCGATTCGTTCGGCGCATGCGCGTGCGAGTCCGGATTCGCGAACCCCAGCATGACGGGTGGAAGCCCGAGAATCGAGTCGAACATCGCGGCGACGGGAATCGAGCCGCCGCCCCGGATCAGGAATGGCTTTGCGCCAAAGGTCGCCTCGAGGGCCTTCAGCGCCGCGACGGCGACGGGATGGTCGGCGCTGACGACCGTCGGGCTGCCGCCGCCGAGGTTCGTGACCTCGACGTGGACGCCCGGCGGCGCCACCTCGAGCACGTACGCCCGCAGCTGCTCGAAGATCACGTCTGGATCCTGGTTCGAAACGAGCCGGCAGCTCACCTTCGCGTGCGCCTTGCCCGGGATGATCGTCTTCGAGCCGTGGCCCTGGAAGCCGCCCCAGATCCCGTTGACGTCGAGCGTGGGGCGGTAGCCGAGTCGCTCGAGCACGGTGTAGCCGCGCTCACCGACCAGCGCGGGCGCGCCGGTGACGTCGAGCAGATTCGCCTCGTCGATCGGGATCCGGGCGATCTCGTCGCGAATCTCCGGACTGAGCGGCACGACCTCGTCGTAGAAACCCGGGACCTGGACGATCCCATCCCGGTCCTTGAGCGCTGCGATGATGCGGGCCAGGGCGTTGGCCGGGTTCTCGACGACACCGCCATAGCCGCCCGAATGGACGTCGCTCGACGGACCCGAGACATCGATCTGGATGTAGGCGAGGCCCCGCAGGCCGAGCGTGAGCGCCGGCCGGTTGCCCTCGAGGAAGCCCGTGTCGCTGATGATCGCGGCGTCCGCCTGCAGGCGTTCGCGGTTCGCCTCGAGCCAGCCTGCGAGGCCCGCCGAGCTCGACTCCTCTTCGCCTTCGAAGACGATGCGGAGGTTCACCGGGAGTCGGCCACGCGTCGCGAGCAGGGCTTCGGCGGCCCGGAGGTGGAGGTGGATCTGGCCCTTGTCGTCGGCTGAGCCGCGGCCGACC
>DAINSJ010000276.1:0-2174 GCA_036741375.1 Candidatus Limnocylindrales bacterium | reverse complement strand
ATCGATAGGCAATCGACGGGGCCTCGGCGTACGCGCCCTTCACGAGCCGAATCTGCGGATCGAGGGGCAGCAATCGTTGAATGTCGGCCGCCGTCCGTTTCAGATACGCCTGGAGACAGATCCCGACATTCGGATGGACCGCCCTGAGGCGCTCGTAGAAGGACACGGTTCCTTCGACATAGGCGCTGCCTTCCATGTCGATCCAGAACGTCTTGCCGTCCTGGGCCGCGCGAGCGGCGAGGCTGCTTGCATGCTCGAACGCCCGATCCGCATCGAGGTCGAAGCCCAGCTGGGTGACCTTGACGCTCACCTCGCCGTCGAGCTTGCGGGCGTGGATCTCGTCGAGGACGCCGAGATAGTGATCGGCGACCGCATCGGCCTCGGCGATGTCGGTGAGGTTCTCGCCGAGACGGGTGAACAGCGTTCCGATGCCTTCGATCTGAAACGTCACCGCCGCGGTGACCGCCTCGTCGACGCTCTCCCCCGGCATGAACCGGCGGATGGCGCGGCGGGCGAACCACAGCCGCGGCAGACGCGCGCGCAACCAGGCGTTCCGGGCCATCCAGAGCAACAGGCTGCGCATCGGCGCAAAGCCTAGGGCGTCCCTCGTGCGGTCGCTCGGACGTAGGATTCGATCGTGAGAACAGCCGGGGCGATCGTCATCGGGGGCGGCGCGATGGGCGCCAGCACCGCCTACCACCTCGCGGTGGCCGGGGTACGGGACGTGTTGCTGCTGGAGCGGGAGCGAGGGCTGGGCCTCGGTTCCACGGGACGATGCGCGGGCGGCTTCCGGATCCAGTTCTCGAGCGAGATCAACGTTCGGCTGTCACTCGCGAGCGTCGCGATGATCCGGTCGTTCTCGGCGGAACACGGTCTGCCCCTCGACGTCCACGTCGACGGCTACCTGTTCCTCGTTCGCGATGCCGCGGCCTGGCCGGATCACCTCGCTGCGGCCGAGATGCAGCATGGCCTCGGGGCGCGGGTCGACATCCTCGACGCGAAGACTGTCGCGGACCTCGTTCCGGGGCTCGTTCTCGACGACCTCGTCGGCGCGACGTTCGGGCCCGACGACGGCATCGCCGATCCGTCAGGGCTGACCAACGGCTACGCGACCGCGGCACGGCGGGCCGGTGCGCGAATCGAGACGGGTATCAATGTGACGGCAATCTCCTCCTCGACCGATGGCGGGCGCGTCACGGGCGTTGAGACGAACGGCGGGCCGATCGAGGCGCCAATCGTCGTCCTCGAGGCCGGTGTGTGGAGCCCGGCTCTTGCCCGGACCTGCGGTGTGGACCTGCCGGTTCAACCGGTGCCGCGGCATATCGCGGTCACGGGGCCGTTCGACGGTCGGCCCGAGCGACGGACGCTCGTCATCGACGCCAGCACGATGTTCTACTTCCATCGCGAGGGCAACGGCATGCTCATGGGCATGCCCGCGGCCGGAGAAACCTCGACCTTCGATACCAGGCCCGACCAGCGTTTCATCGCCGAGGAGCTCCTGCCGACGGCGATCCACGTCCTCCCCGCCTTCGAGTCGGCGGGGCTCGCGACGACCTGGGCCGGTCTCTACGAGATGTCGCCCGATCACGACGCGATCCTCGGCCCGGTCGCCGGCCTTGAGGGCCTGCTCGTCGCCGCCGGGTTCTCCGGCCACGGCTTCCAGCACGCGCCGATCGTCGGCAAGCTCCTCGCCGAGTCGGTCACGATGGGGCGACCGATGACGGTGGACATCGGCGCCCTGCGCCTCGAGCGGTTCGCGATGGGCGAGGAGGTTCGCGAGAGCCTCGTGGTCTGAGCGCTCCCGCGCGATACTGGGTCGGTGACAGACACCGTCGAGCGATCGAGCGCGGCCACCCGGACCGAGACGGATTCGATGGGCGCCGTCGAGGTGCCGGCCGAGCATTACTGGGGCGCGCAGACCCAGCGCTCCCTGCACTTCTTCGCGATCGGCAACGACACGATGCCCGCGCGCGTCGTGCACGCCTTCGGGATCTTGAAGCGCGCCGCCGCCGAGGTAAACGCCGAGCTCGGCTTCCTCGCGCCTGAGAAGCTGGAGTTCATCGCCGCCGCCGCGAACGAAGTGGCCGCGGGCGTCCTCGACGCCGAGTTCCCGCTGCGCGTCTGGCAGACCGGCTCGGGCACCCAGTCGAACATGAACGCCAACGAGGTCATCG
>DAINSJ010000275.1:0-2176 GCA_036741375.1 Candidatus Limnocylindrales bacterium | reverse complement strand
TCGCCGAGCTCCACCGTTCGCCGGAACGCCGCCCAGACGGCCTCGGAGAGGACCGTTCGGAGCCGGCCCGATTCGAGCTCGTGGAGCGCAGCGGCGCTGGTCCCGCCAGGCGACGTGACCATGTTCCGGAGCTGGGCCGGGTGCATCCCCGACTGTTTTGCGAAGTGCGTGCTGCCCTCGAGCGTCTCCACGACGAGGTCGTGGGCGACGTGGCGCGGGAAGCCGAGATGGACGGCCGCGTCGATGAGGGCCTCCATCACGAGGAACACGTAGGTCGGGCCCGTCCCGGATACCGCGGTGGCCATCGCCACGAACTTCTCGTCGTCGACCTCGACCTGCATGCCAAGGGTTCCGAGGAGGGCCGCAGCCTGGGCTCGGTGCTCGGCGGACGACTCCGGCGTGGCGTACCAGACGGTCACGCCCCGACCGAGCTGAGCCGGGGTGTTCGGCATCGCCCGGACGACCTCGCGGTGCTCGAGGAGGCCGGTGAGCGCCTTCGTCGTCGCGCCGGCGAGGATGCTGATGACGAGCTGCCCGGGCTTCAGGGCAGGACCGATCTCCCGGGCGACACGGACGAGCATCTGCGGCTTGATCGCGAGGAGGACCACGTCAGCGCCCCGGACGGCCTCGGCGTTCGAGCTGACCGTCCGGATCCCGTGGGTCGCGGTCAGCGCCTCACGCCGCTCCTCCCGGGGATGGCTCGCGACGATCTGGTCGGGCGTGACGAGCTCGCCGCGGAGCAGGCCCGAGATCATGCCCTCGGCCATGACGCCGGAGCCGATGGTCGCGATCGAGCGACCGGCGAGAGGTGACATCAGGGCAGCGACTGGGCCGATGCGGGTCCGGGGCCGACGCGGGTCCGCGCCGGGTCGGGCCGGCTCAGGCCGGTTTCGCCGCGTCCACGGCGGTTCTCGCAGCGGCCCGATCGGTGAACCAGGTGGCGTCGATCGGGGTGTAGTTCGCCCACTCGGTCGGCACCTGGTCCTCCGGGAAGATCGCGTTCACCGGGCACTCCGGCTCGCAGGCGCCGCAGTCGATGCACTCGTTCGGGTCGATGAAGAGCTTCCGGTCGACGCCTTCCTCGTAATGGATGCAGTCGACGGGACAGACGGAGACGCAGGACAGGTCGAGAACGTCGATGCACGGCTCGGCGATGACGTAGGTCATGTGGCGCTCGACTCCTATGCGACGCTGGTCCGACGCTGGTCCGACGCTCGAAATCGATCTTGCGGGGCGGCGGCTAGGGTACCACCGGGGCCGGGCCGGACGGAACGGCTGAGAGACCGGCGAGCGGCACCCCGCCCGGCCCGACGAACCGGATCGGGACGATCATCCCGGCCGCGAGATGGCCGGGGATGTGGCAGCCGATCGACCACGAGCCGTCGTTCGCGGCGGAGGCCGGGACGAGCCACGGCGCATCGTTCCGTTGCCCGGAGCCGACGAACACCCGCACGCCGACGGCCGCGATGTCCGGTGCTACCGAGAGGACGGGTGTCGGGCCCGGCGGAGCAGACGCCGTCGGCCCCTCGACGGCCTCCCAGGCCGCCTGCACCGCGGTGGTTCCGACGACGGCCTCGTGCGCGGCGAGCCCACCGTTGATCACCTGGAACACCACGGTCTCGCCCGGGACGAGGTCGACGATCGGCGGGATGAACGCGAAGTCCTTCGCGAGGATCACGACGGCCCGCGGATGATCGGCCGTACCAGGGGTGATCGCCGGGGTGACGGCCGGACCGGCGTCGCACGCCGCAGCGAGGAGCGCGACCGCGACGGCGGCGACCGCCGCCGCGATCCGCTGCAGGCCGGGCCTTCGATCTCGCATCGGGGCGAGGATACGAGCGCGGCGATGTGCCTTGACATGAAACCGCCGGCGCCCGGATAGTCGGCGTGCCGGAGCCATCGCCCGGCGTGCGATCATCGTCGCCAACTCGGCGCCGAATCACGAATCCCGGCGTCCGCCGGCTCCGACGGGCGCGCAAACCGCACGAAGGAGCCGCGTGGTCGCTCTGGTTCCAGCCGCCGGCGAGTCGACGGGCACCGGCGCAGCGGCCTTCGACGCGGTCCGCCTCGAAAACGTCGTCAAGCGCTTCGAGGGCGAGGTCGGCCGGCGGGTTGCGAAGTCCCTCCAGGGCGGCGCCGGACCGGCCGGCGTCGTGGCCGTGGACGGGATCGATCT
>DAINSJ010000274.1:0-2193 GCA_036741375.1 Candidatus Limnocylindrales bacterium | reverse complement strand
AGTAGGGCGAGCCGCGCGGGCGGCATACTGCCGCCATGAACCACGACCGTCGCGCCGTCATCGCGCACCGCCTCGTCGCCCTCGTCCTGTTGCTCCTGCCGATCGCGATCGCCGCGTGCAACCAGAACGGCGGGTCCGGCTACTAGGCTGAGGCTGAGACTACGGCGCCTCGTCTGGGGACCTCGGCGTCGCGGCGTCGGGCGGTCTCGGCGGCGCCTCGGCGTGTGAGAGATCGTCGTCTTCCCGGCGGTACGGCACGTTCACGACGACGGTGTGCGGCCGGCCGAGCAATGCCGTCCGGAGCCGCTTCGCCGACTGGTTGAACAGGACCTGCTCCCACCAGTGGCGGGCGACATATTCCGGGATCACGATGAAGGTTATTGGGGCTTCCTTGTCCGGCGGCCGGCCTCCGTCGACGACGTCCAGGTAGGCGAGCAGTGGCGCCACCAGTGCCCGGTACGGCGACTCGACGATGACGAGCGGAACATCAGGGAGCTGGCGCTCCCAGCGATCGCGGATCTTGGCCGCCTCTTCCGGCTCGTCGGACACGAGGACCGCGGTCACGTCCGGCGCGATCGACCGGCCGACGTTAATCGCCTGGACGACGGCCCGAGTGATGCCCGGAACCGGGATGAGTACGCGCTCCTCACGGTGCGGCCGCGGGATGACGGCGTCGGGTCGAACGGTGAGCTGCTCGTTCGAGGCGGTGTATTGCCGATGAATGAAGACCATCATCGCCACGAGGATCGGGATGATGACGACGATCAGCCAGGCGCCGAGAGCGAACTTCGCGACCAGGACGACGACCGACACCAGCGCCGTGCAGATCGCACCGAAGCCATTGATCCCGAGCCGCCATCGCCAGCCTGCTGACCGCTCCTTGAGCCAGTGGAGGACCATGCCGTACTGGCTGATCGTGAAGGAGATGAACACGCCGATCGAGTAGAGCGGGATCAGGGCGGTCGTGTTGCCGCCGAACGCCACGAGCAACGCGATCGCGAGGATGCTGAGGATGACGATCCCCGAGGTGAACGCGAGCCGGTCCCCGCGGAAGCTCATCTGCCGAGGCATGTACCCGTCCTGGGCGAGGATCGCGGCGAGCCGCGGAAAGGCGTTGAACGAGGTGTTCGCCGCGAGGAAGAGGATCAGCGCCGTGAACGTCTGGAAGAGGTAGAACCAGATGCTGCCGTGGCCGTACGCGAGCTCCGCGACCTGGCTGATGACCGTCTTGGTGGTCGGGACGTCGATGGCGACGATCCCGAACTTGTCGGCGATGAAGGTGATTCCGACGAACAGGATTGCGAGAAGGATCGCCATCGCGGTGAGAGTCGCCGCGGCGTTCTTCGCCTCAGGCGGCTTGAACGCCGGCACGCCGTTCGTGATCGCCTCGGTCCCCGTCAGCGCGACCGACCCCGACGCGAACGCCCGGAGGATCAGCAGCAGCCCGAGCGGCTGGAGCGGGTTCGGCGCCCCGGGAAGCGGCGTCGACGGCGGTGCGGACTCCCCGAGGACGAGCGTCCGATAGAGGCCGATGGCGATCATCAGCAGGGCCGACACCACAAACAGATACGTCGGGATCGCGAAGATATTCCCCGACTCCCGCAGGCCGCGAAGGTTCCCGAGGGTGATGAGGACGATCGCGGCGACGCCGATCTCGATTCGCCAGTCGGCGACGCCCGGAGCCGCCGAGATGACCTGCTCGACGGCCGACGCCGTGGACACGGCCACGGTCATGATGTAGTCGATCAGCAAGGCGCCCGCGGCGATGAGCGCGGTGATCATCGGCAGGTTGGCACGGGCAACGGCGTACGCGCCACCGCCGGATGGATAGGCGATCCCGATCTGTCGGTAGCTCGTGGACACCACGGCCAGGAGCAGCGCGATCGCGATCGCGATCGGCAGGCTCAGTAACAGCGCCCCGGCGCCAGCGAGCACCAGGACACGCAGGATCTCCTCGGTTGCGTACGCCGACGACGAGATCGCGTCGGAGCTGAAGATCGCGAGCGCCTTCGTCTTGGTGAGCCGCTCCGCGATGTCGTCGTGGATCGAGAGCGGCCGACCGAAGAGCACGGCCCGCAGGCGCGCCAGCGTCCGGCCGGCCTTCGTGCGCGGGGCGGATGCCGCCTGCTTGGCGACCAGGTTCCCTTCGGGCGTGTATCGGAAGTACGCCGCGTGCGGGCGAGCGACCCGGAT
>DAINSJ010000273.1:0-2224 GCA_036741375.1 Candidatus Limnocylindrales bacterium | reverse complement strand
CGCGCCCTTGCCGCCGTGGGGCTCGCGCAGAACCCGCAGGGTGGCCGCCGGCGCCGGGGCCGGCGCCGCAGCGGGCGCCGCCGTGGAAGCCGCCTCGGGGCGAGATTCGACGATTCGATCGGTGCCGTCGCGGCTGCCGTCGTCGACCACGAGCACATCGACGCGCGGCGGCAGGCCCTCCCCGACCGAGGTGCGGAGGTACTCGAAGAGCTCGTCGAGGGCCGGCCCGATCCGGTCGGCCTCGTTGAAGGCAGGCAGAACCACGGTCAGGCTCTCGGGTCCCCCTGGGCTCTGGGGGCTGGGCGGCACCATCGCCGCCGAGTCTAGCGGTCGGCCTGCTACCGTTCGCGGGGCACGGACGCCGGGCACGGAGGATTGATGGATCAGGAAGCACATTCCCACGCGCGGCCGATGTCGGCAGATGACCACGCGGCCAAGGCCGCGGAGCTGGGTCTCGTCGAGGGCACGCCCGAATGGTCCGAGTGGGTCAAGGACTACTACCGCGAGGTCGAGGCGTACGACTGGGTCGACGTCGCCGACCGCTTCCTCGGGCTCGAGGCGATCTTCCACCGCAACCGGGCGTGGGTCGTCCGGCGCCTGGTCCGCAAATACGGCGCGGCGCCCTTTCTCGACGCCGGCTGCGGGACCGGGTTGAACCTCCGCCATCTCCCGCCGGGCTCGACCGGAATCGATATCAACCCGCGCAACGTCGCGATCATCCAGAAGCGGCTCCCGCAGCAGCAAATCGTGCTCGGCGATGTCGAGGCGATGCCGTTCGAGGACGGCTCGTTCGCCACGGTCCTCTCCACCGAGGTCCTCGAGCACGTCCCGGACACCTCGAAGGCGATCGCGGAGATCCGCCGCGTCCTGAAGCCGGGTGGCACATTCATCGGATCGACGCCGGCGAAGTCGCCGATCTGGAAGCTCCGCTTCCTGTCCAGCACGTGCCCGCACGACGAGCCGTTCCACAACGAGTACACAACCGCGGAACTCGGGGCGATGCTGAAGGACTTCGAGATCGTGAAGCTCGGCTACTCGTTCCTCCGCTCCAACGTGCTGTTCGTCGCTCGCCGCCCGAGGTAGCCAGCCCGCGGTGAACCGACGTGCCCGGGCAGAGCTCATCGTCGATCGAACGCTCGCGATCCTCGACAGCCTGCCGGTCCGGCTGGTCAGCCTCGTGATCCTCGTCGCGTTCTGGTACTCGCTCTCCCTCCGGCCGTGGCATAACGACGCGTGGCACATGCTCGACGCCTGGCGGAACGGGCCGCTCTACCCCGTCGCCTGGCTGCAGCCGGCCAGTGCCTACGGCTACTCCCCGATCTTCCCGCAGCTTCTGTTCCCACTGACCCATGTCGGCTGGCCGCACTTGTCGGAGCTCTGGGACGCGGTGCAGATCGTCGCCCTCGTCTGGATGCTCGGCCCGGCGCTGGCCGTCGTTGCGCTCTACTTCCCGTGGCCCGCGCTTCCGGGTTTCGGGACCGCCGTCCAGGCCACGATCAACAACGGCAACCCGCAGCTCGTCTTTGCGGCCTTCATCGTCATCGCGCTCACCCGGTTCCCGGTCGCCTGGACGTTCGTCCTGCTCACCAAGAGCTCATCCGGGATCGGGATCCTCTACTACGCATTCATGCGCCAGTGGCGCACCCTCGCCACCGTGGTCGGCGTGACGATCGCGATCTCGGCGTTCAGTTTCGTCCTGAACCCGGCCTGGACGTTCGAGTGGATCCGGGTCTGGCTCGATGCGGCGACGCGGACGGGGAGTGGGCCGGCAGTCAGCCGCGAGATCTTCGTTGCGGTGCCGATGCCGGTCCGCTCGATCATCGGCGTCGGGGTAGTCGCCCTCGCGGCGAGAACGAACAAGCTCTGGCTGGTTCCGCTCGGCTGCTTCCTGGCGCTGCCCGACATCCACCTCGGCGGCTTCGCGGTCCTCACGGCCGTGCCGGCGGTCTGGCTGCGGACGCGGCGCCGCGGAGGCGAGACGGCCGCCACTCCGAGTGAGCCGAGCCCCGCCACGCGGCTCGCGCCAGCTGCCGCGTGACGGACCCGCTCGCGCGCCTCGAGCGATCGGCGCGGCTCGCGGGCTGGGCCGAAGCGCTCTTCATCGGCGCGGTCTCGCGCCTCTTCGCCGCGGCGATCCTCTGGACCTCGTACACCTTCCAGATCCCGACACCGATCGGACGACATTGGACGAACCCGTTCGTGATCTGGGATTCGGACTGGTATC
>DAINSJ010000272.1:0-2225 GCA_036741375.1 Candidatus Limnocylindrales bacterium | reverse complement strand
TCACGGGCCTGCCGTCACGCGAGGTCCTCGTCCAGCGGATCGTGGATGCCCTCGCGGTGCCGCCGATCGGCACCGCGGCGGAACCGGTCTCGGTGATGCTCCTCGACGTGGACCGCTTCCAGGTCGTCAACGAGAGCCTCGGCCATGCGGTGGGCGATCTCGTGCTCCGCGAGGTCGGCGACCGAATCGCCGCCACGCTGACGCCGCGCGACACCGTCGCCCGGTTCGGTGGCGACACGTTCGGGGTCCTGCTCCAGAATACGGATGCCGATGCCGCCCTCGCCCTCGCCGAGCGGATCCAGGCGCAGATGAAGCCACCGTTCGACCTCGACGGCCGGACATGGTTCGTAAGCGTGAGCACGGGCATCGGCGTCGGCGCACCCGGCGCCACTGGTGCCGGCGACATCCTCCAGGAGGCCGAGATCGCCCTCGACGGCACGAAGGCCGACCCGGCCCGGCGCGTGTCGCTCTTCGATCCCCTCCGGAGCCGGCACGCTCGGGAGCGAGTCGATGTCGAGACGGAGCTCCGGCTCGCGATCGATCGCGACGAGCTCCGCGTGCATTACCAGCCGATCCTCGATCTCCGGACCGAGCGGATCGTCGGCTTCGAGGCGCTGGCGCGCTGGCAGCACCCGGGTCGCGGCCTCGTCCTGCCGGTCGACTTCATCGGGCTCGCGGAGGAATCCGATCTCATCATCGCCCTCGGCCGGACAGTCCTCGAGAAGGCCTGCCGGCAGGCCGAGGCGTGGCGCCGCCACTGGCCGGACGAGAACCTCGTGATGAGCGTGAACCTGTCACCCCGGCAGTTCGCCGACCCGGACCTCGCCGCGAGCATCGCCGAGGTCCTCGACGCAACCGGCCTCGAGCCCAGCGCCCTCGAGCTGGAGATCACCGAGAGCAGCGTGATGGACCGTTCCGAGGCGAGCCTCGGCGTCCTCCAGACGCTGCGTTCGCTCGGGGTCCGGATCGTCCTCGACGACTTCGGGACCGGCTACTCGTCGCTCGCGTACCTCCGCCACCTGCCGCTCGACACGATCAAGATCGACCGCTCGTTCGTGACCGACCTCGACGTCCAGGACCCGAACGTTGGCATCGTCCGGGCCGTCGTGTCACTCGCCCACGGGCTCGGTGTGAGCGTCGTCGCCGAAGGCATCGAGACCGACGAACAGGCTCGTCGACTCCGCGATCTCGGCTGCGACATGGGCCAGGGCTACATGTGGGCCCATCCGGCGGACGCGATCCGGACCGGCCGCTTCGTGACCGATCGAATTGCCACGCGGGATGGCGCGACGCCCGTGCCGCGGAATCCGGTTCAGGCCGCGAGGCGCTCGCGGAATGCGATCCGGGCGAAGGTCAGCGGCGGCCGCCCATCAGCCGGAGCAGGAACAGGAAGAGGTTGACGAAGTCGAGGTAGAGACGCAGCGCGCCGATCACGGCGGCCTTCTCGACCGAGCCCGTCATCGCCACGAGGGCGCCCGTCTGGATCCGCTGGACGTCGTAGGCCGTGAAAACGGTGAACAGCAGGACGCCGCCGACGGAGATGATCCAGCCGAAGGTGCCGTTCGGCAGGAAGAGGTTCACGACCATCGCGCCAACAAGCCCGAACAGGCCCATCGTGAGCGCCCCGCCGATCCCGGCCAGTGAACGCTTCGTGATTGCGCCGTAGAGGGCCGCGCCGCCGAAGATCGCCGACGCCGAGAGGAACGCGGCCGTCACCGACTCGCCGGTGTAGAGCGAGACGATCAGGCCGACCGTCAGCCCGAGACTTGCGGCGTAGACGAAGAAGAGGCCGAGCGCGACCGTCGCCGGGACGCGATTGATGCCGGCCGAGATCACGACGACCAGCGCGAGCTGGGCGATGAAGATCAGGATCAGGTACTGGCGCGCGAAGTCGAGCAGGGTCGCGCTGCCCTGGACGAGCGCCGAGACGCCGGCCGTCAGCAACAAGCCGGCGAACATCCAGATGAACGCCTGGGTCAGGAACGCGGCGGCGACCGCCGCCGTCGGGCGGACCTCGACCGAGCCGGTCGGAGTGGTCTGGAAGCTCACGTCGTCTTCTCCCTTCGTGCGGCAGCCCCCGGCTTGCGGGCCGGCGTTGCCGTTCGAGATTCAGCCTGTTCGGCGGCTCGGGCGAGGACCCACACGAGGTCCGCGAGCCGGTTCAGATATGGAATCAGATTCTCGCCCGGAATCAAGCCCTCTTCGCGGAGCCCCACGGCGCGTCG
>DAINSJ010000271.1:0-2256 GCA_036741375.1 Candidatus Limnocylindrales bacterium | reverse complement strand
ATGATCACGAAGCGAGACTCGCTCCGGGTGTCGGGGCGGGATTGGCGCACAATCTCGAAATGACCGAATCGTCCGACGGGAGCGCGTCCGCGACCGCCGCCCCCGGCAGCGCCACTGTGCCGGCGAAGATCCACATGGACCGTGGCGCGGGCACGCTCGCGATCGAGTGGCAGGACGGGCACGCATCGACCTACGACGCGGTCGGCCTTCGCTGGCTCTGCCCGTGTGCGTTCTGCCGCGGCGAGATGGGCATGCCCGGCTGGCTCGACAGCGGCCCAAGCCTCACGGCCGACCAGACCCGTCTCGTGGACCTGCACCTGATCGGCTCGTATGCGCTCGCGCCGGAGTGGGCGGACGGCCATCACACGGGCTACTACCCGTTCACGATGCTCCGCGATCGGTGCCCGTGCGCCGAGTGCACCGGCCGCCGTGTTCGGGTTACCGCCAGGGCAGGAACCACACACCCGGCCACGCCCGTCGCCGCGAGGGAGGACTCCGCATGATCGTCTCCACCGCCCCGTTCATCGCCGGCCATCGAGTCATCGAGACGAAGGGCATGACCTTCGGCCTCGTGGTCCGGAGCCGGGGATTGTCCGGGAACCTGATCGCGAGCCTGCGCTCCCTCGGTGGGGGCGAGATTCACGAATACACCGAGCTCCTCGAGGACACCCGCCGCCAGGCCCTCGACCGCCTCGTCAAGAACTCGACGCTGATGGGCGCCAACGCGGTCATCTCGATGCGCTTCGACAGCAGCGAGATCGCCAGCACGATGTCCGAGATCGTCGCCTACGGCACGGCCGTCGTCGTCGAAGCCGACCCGAACGCGGCCCAGGCGGTCGAGTAGCCGCCGATGGGCGCCATCGTCCGCGGCCTCATCGTCGTCGGCGGG
Source organism: Candidatus Limnocylindrales bacterium (assembly GCA_036741375.1). GTDB lineage: Bacteria > Chloroflexota > Limnocylindria > Limnocylindrales > CSP1-4 > UBA5189. The sequence continues at coordinate 1,367 of DAINSJ010000271.1, read as the reverse complement.
ATCATCGTGATGCTGCTCGGGCTCGTGGCGATCACGACCTTCCCCGAAGGCCGGCTGGTCGGGCTGTGGTGGGTCGCGATCGGCGCGTTCCTGGTCGTCGTCGTCGCGGCTGAGCGGCAGCGCTACCGATCCGCCGCCGCGGAGCGGTCCAAGGCCGTGCCGGGACCCGGCGGCGGCGAGCGACCGGGCGAGTCGATCGAGCCGCGCTTCCGGCCGACGAGCGAGGTTTTCATCGATCCAACGAGCGGCCACCACATGCGCGTCCTCGTGGATCCGGACACCGGCGAGCGCCGGTATGTCGCGGAATCCTGAGCGGGACGTTCACACTCGTTTGGTAGACTCCCGCGCTGCCCACTCCAGAAGCGTGGATGGCCAATGACCGCACTCCCAGCCCGCCGAGCTCGAGATAGCGCCACTGCCGCTCGATCGGCCGATGCCGCGCCGCGACCGCACGGCCGGAAGGGGGCGCGCGGCCGGCAGCTGAACCGCGAGCTCTCCTGGATCGAGTTCAACGCACGGGTCCTCGACGAGGCGCGTGACGATCGGAATCCCCTCCTCGGGCGGGTTCGCTTCCTCTCGATCTTCGCCTCCAACCTGGACGAGTTCTTCCAGGTCCGGATCTCCGGGCTGCGAGAACAGGTCCGGGCCGGGCGGGTGACGAGCTTCGCGGACGAGGCGACGCCCGAGGCCCAGCTGGCCGCGGCTCGCGAGCGGATCCTGGAGCTCGTGGCCGCCGAATCCGTCATCTTCAAGGACATCAAGAAAGCCCTCGCGAGCGAGGGCATCGAGGTCCTCGGTTACGGCTCGATCCCCGAGGATCACGCCGCGCTGCGGCAGCGCTTCATCGACGAGATCTACCCGGTCCTCACGCCGCTCGCGGTGGACCCCGGCCATCCGTTCCCCTACATCTCGACGTTGACCCTCTCGATCGCGGTGGGCGTCCGCGATCCCGAGACCGGCGAGCGGCGGTTTGCCCGCGTCAAGGTTCCCCAGGTCCTGCCGCGCCTGATCGAGCTGGATCGCCGCGCCGACCAGCCGCCCGGGAGCCATCGCTTCGTCCTGCTCGACCAGGTCATCGAGGCCAACCTCGATCTCCTGTTCTCCGGCATGGAGATCTTCGAGCACCACCTGTTCCGGGTGACCCGCAACGCGGACTTCGAGCTCGAGGAGGACGAGGCCGACGACCTGCTGCTCGCGATCGAGGAGGAGCTCCGGCGGCGACGCTTCGGAGAGGCCGTCCGGCTCGAGATCGAGCGGTCCATGCCGGAGCAGACGCGCAAGCTCCTGCTCCGCGGAATCGGCCTCACGGACAACGAGACCTACGAGGTCCGCGGGATGCTCGACCTGACCGGCCTCGAGCAGCTCGC
>DAINSJ010000270.1:0-2273 GCA_036741375.1 Candidatus Limnocylindrales bacterium | reverse complement strand
ATCTACATGCCGACCTGCGCCGAGGCCATCGTCGCCATGCTCGCGGCCGTCCGCATCGGGGCGATCCACTCGGTCGTCTTCGCCGGATTCGGGTCGGGCGCGCTGGGCGACCGGATCCGGGCCAGCGGCTCACGACTCGTTCTCGCCGCCGACGTGACCTACAGGAAGGGCCAGGACGTCGACCTCAAGACGATCGTCGACCATGCGCTGCGCGAGGACCCGGGCGCGGTCGAACACGTCGTCGTCCTTGAGCGGCGAGCGGATGGCGGGTCGATGACGCGGCCGCGCGACATGACCTGGGCCGAGTTTCTGGCGGCCGGCGTCGGCCAGGATGGCGGACTCGCCGACACCGCGTCGGACGACGTGGCGTTCATCCTGGCGACGTCCGGGACGACGGCCAAGCCCAAGCTTGCGGTTCACGGCCATGGCGGCTACCAGGTCCACATCGCGGCGATGGGTCGCTGGGTCTTCGGGCTGGAGCAAGGCGAGGTCTGGTGGTCGATGTCGGACATCGGCTGGATCGTCGGCCACAGCTACATCGTCTACGCGCCATTGATCGCGGGCTGCACGACCATCGCCTACGAGGGCGCGATCGACTACCCGGACCCGGGAGCCGTCTGGCGAATCATCGAGGCGGAAGGCGTCCACGGCTTGTTCACGTCGCCGACGGGTGTCCGCCTGCTCATGCGCTACGGCGAGGAGGTCCCGCGCCGGCACGACCTGTCGACCTTGCGGCGCGTCGTCTGCGCCGGCGAAGTCCTCAATGCTCCGGCATGGGAATGGCTCCAGCAGACGGTGCTCGACGATCGCGTGCCGGTCATCGACCACATGTGGCAGACCGAGACAGGCGGCCCGATCTTCGGCAACCCCTATGGCCTCGGGCTTTTGCCGATCAAGCCGGGATCGGCTGGGCTGCCGTTGCCCGGGATCGACGCCGTGATCGTGCAGCAGGACGGATCCCCAGTCCCCATTGGCGAGAAGGGCGTCATGCTCATCCGGCGGCCGTTTCCGGGCCTCATTGCCACGCTCTGGGGCGAGCCGGAGCGGTACAGCGCTGACTACTGGCAGCGGATCCCGGGCGGTTACTACGTCGGCGACGCGGCCCACATCGACACAGACGGCTACGTCTGGTTCGCGGGTCGCGCGGACGAGATCATCAAGATCGCGGGTCATCGGATCGGCACGATCGAGGTCGAGACGGCCTTCCTGCGACACCCGGCTGTCGCCGAGGCCGGCGTGACGGCACTGCCGGACGAGCTCCGGGGCGAAGTCATCGCCGCGTTCGTCGCCCTCAAGGTCGGCCATGAGCCGTCGGACGAGCTGCGCCGCGAGATCCTGGCGACCGTCCGCGAGGAGCTCGGGCCGGTGGCCGTCGTCGGCTCGTGCTCGTTCGTGGCGATGCTGCCGAAGACGCGCAGCGGCAAGATCATGCGGCGAGTCCTCAAGGCGGTCGCCGACGACAGGGATCCGGGCGATATCAGCACCATCGAGGACGAAGGATCGGTCGAGGAGGCTCGCCGAGCGGTTGAGGAGCTGCGGGGGGAGATCCGCTAAGCCATGGCCGCCGGGCAGGGCACCTCAAGGCCCGGCCGCGACGGCCGGGCAGTCGATGCGGTCTTTTTCGACCTGTTCGGGACCCTGCTTGACCTCGGCGGGCTCGTCGAAGAATGCGAGACGGCGGCCTCCGGCAGGGGCCGCGAGCTTGCGGCGCGCTGGCGAGTGCGGCAGCTCGAGTTCAGCTGGCTGCGAACGACGATGGGCACGTTCGTCGATTTCGATCGAGTCACCGCGGACGCCCTCGAAGTCGCCATCGCCGAACTGGGCCTCGAACTCGCGACCGCGGCCGTCGGGACGCTGACGTCGGCGTTCGAGCGCATGCCGGTCCATCCGGCCGCTCCGGGCGTGCTCCGGCGCCTACGATCGTCCGGTGTGCGGACGGGGATCCTGACCAACGGTTCTCGGCGGACTCTGGCGCTGGTCGTCGCCAGGACGGGCATGGACCGGATGCTCGACGATTTGCTCTCGGTGGATGCGGTCGGGCGGTTCAAGCCCGATCCCGCCGTGTACCAGCTGGCTTGTGAAGCGAGCGGCCTGGAAGCGGCGCGGATCGGCTTCGTGACCGCGAACGGCTGGGACGCGGCCGGCGCCGCCAGCTTCGGTTTCCGTGTCGCCTGGCTTCGGAACGACCCCTCCGCCCTGTTCCCGCGCGTCGGTGCTTCACCTCCGCTCATCGCCACGTGGGAGTCGCTCCACGATTTGCTCCTGGTGTCCTC
>DAINSJ010000269.1:0-2283 GCA_036741375.1 Candidatus Limnocylindrales bacterium | reverse complement strand
CTCGGGGCGTTCGAGGCGCTCTGATGGAGATCTCGCGGCGCGCCAGGATCGGCCTCGCGGTCGCCACGGTGGTGACCCTGGCGTTCATCTACGTCCCGATCGGGATCATCGTCCTGTACTCGTTCAATGCCGGAACCGTGGCCACGTGGCCGATCGCCGGCGTGACGCTGGACTGGTATGCCCGCGCGCTCCAGGACGAAGGGATCCGGAGCGCCCTGCTCCACTCCGTCGAGGCGGCCATCGGGGCCACGGTCCTCGCCCTCGTTCTCGGCTCCCTGATCGCGCTCGCGGTCCACCGCTACCGGTTCTTCGGGCGAGAGTCACTGTCGTTCGTGGTGATCCTGCCGCTCGCGCTGCCGGGGATCGTCACCGGCCTCGCACTCAACGCGGCGTTTCGGACGCTGAACCTCGAGTTCGGGCTGCTCACGATCGTCGTGGGCCACACGACCTTCTGCATCGTGGTGATCTACAACAACGTGATCGCCCGCCTCCGCCGGCTGTCCCGGACGGCGGAGGAGGCGTCGATGGACCTCGGCGCGGACACATGGATGACATTCCGGCGGGTCACACTTCCGGCGGTCCGGACGGCACTCGTCGCCGGAGCCCTCCTGGCGTTCGCCCTCTCGTTCGACGAGATCATCGTCACGAACTTCACGGCGGGGCCCGGTGTCCAGACGCTGCCGCTCTGGATCTTCGCCAACTATCAGCGCCCGAATCAGCTACCGCTGGTCAACGTGGCCGCCGTGTTCGTCCTGATCCTCTCGATCGTGCCGGTCTATCTCGCCTCGCGGCTCACCGCGGACACCTCGGGGATCTCGGCCCGGGGCTAGGATCGTCGGGTGCCACCCGCCCTCGACCTCGACGCGGTCCGCGCCACGCTCGAGGCTGAGCGTGCCCGCCTCCGGGCCGAGCTGGGCGAGCCGATCCAGGGCCCCGGCCAGATGACCTATGGATCGCAGGCCGCGGCGGCGACGCAGGTCTTCGAGCAGCAGCGCGACCTGGCCCTCCGCGATCACGAGAAGGCCCAGCTCATGCAGGTCGACGCCGCGCTGGCTGCGCTGGGCGACGGCACGTATGGGACGTGCCGGAGCTGTGGCCAGCCGATCCCGGCCGGCCGCCTCGAGGCGATCCCGTGGTCCACGCTGTGCATCGACTGCGCCCGGAAAGCCGCGCGGTGATGGCGGTCGACGACGCCGTGGACGCCGAGGCCCCGCTCGTCGGAATCGAGGACATCAGGGCCGCTGCCCGCGGCCTCGTCGGCGTCGCAGTGAGAACCCCGCTCGTCCTCTTCGGCACCGGGTCGCCGAGGGTCTTCCTGAAGGCCGAATCCCTGCAATCCATCGGGGCCTTCAAGATCCGCGGCGCCTATCACGCGCTGGCATCACTGACCGAGGCGGAGCGAGCCCAGGGCGTCGTGACTCACTCGTCCGGCAACCACGCCCAGGGCGTCGCCCGGGCGGCGCGGGTGCTCGGAATCCACGCGGTCATCGTCATGCCCGCCGACGCGCCGTCGGTCAAGCGGGCTCGCGTCGAGGCAGATGGCGCCGAGATCGTCACCGTCGCCATCGCCAGCGGCGAGCGGGAGGCGATGGCGGATCGCCTCGTGGCGGAGCGCGGCCTCATCCTGATCCCGCCGTACGACGACGATCGAATCATCGCCGGGCAAGGGACCGTCGGCCTCGAGATCGCTGAGGACGTGCCGGATCTCGCCGCCGTGCTGGTCCCAATTGGCGGCGGCGGGCTCGCGAGCGGTGTCGCCGTCGCCATTCGGGCGCTGCATCCCGGAGCGCGGATCGTGGGCGTCGAGCCGGAGCTCGCAGCCGACGCCGCCGAGTCGCTGCGGGCCGGTCGGATCGTCCGCTGGGAGGGCGCGCTGACGAGCCGCACGATCGCCGATGGCACGCGCTCGCAGTCCATCGGGCGTCGCCCGTTCGCGCACCTCTCGCGGCTGCTGGACGACATCGTCACGGTCACCGAGGAGGAGATTGCCGTCACCGTTCGGCTCATCGCCGAGGAGAGCCGGCTGGTCGCGGAGCCGTCCGGCGCGCTCGCCGCCGCGGCCGCACGGTTCCACGCCGCGGCGGCCGGGATCGTCGGGCTCGAAGGGACCGTGGTCGCCGTCGTGAGCGGCGGCAACGTGGAACCGGAGCTTTACCGGACCCTGCTGGCCTCGCCGCCCCCGTCGGACGGCTGACTCGCGTCCCCACGGCGAGCCGCAAGTCGGGCCTCGTTCGCCCGGAGGGTCGCGCGCTGCACATCGGCTCGGCGATCCGCGGCCGGCGT
>DAINSJ010000268.1:0-2289 GCA_036741375.1 Candidatus Limnocylindrales bacterium | reverse complement strand
TGGACTTTGGGTGTAGCAGTACCTTCGTACTGGGTCAATGCACTTATCAACGTAGTGACGGGTTTCTCTCGCTACTGCAACGATCCTGAAAGCGACCTCAGTCCAAGTGATCCAAGGTCCCGTCTCTTGCGTATCAAGGTGTCGCGGTTTTGGGTCACGAAGCCCAATTCGGTCGACCGGCGGTGGCCGGGGCAAGGTCGCCGTCGGAGCGCAGGCCGACCCGCCAGCAGGCGATGTGCGGGTCGGGCCCCGTCGCCTCTCGGCGCAGGCAAGTGCGCGTCACCAAGTCGCGGACCTGATGCAGGAAGTGTGTCGGAGGTCCGGTCCCGGTGATGGGCGGTCGTGTCCCAGATGATGGTGTAACAGCCGAACCGGCTGACGAAGGAGTCGGCCATCGCGTCATCCTCGTGTCGTTGGACTCAAGAACCGACGACACGGAGGAACATCACGATGGCCGAGGACAGGATGGCCGTGCTCGACATGCTCCGCAAGGCGACCGCCGACGGCGACGTCGACGTCCTGCGTGAAGGGGTCCGGGTGCTGGCTGAGGCGATCATGGAGGTCGAGGTCTCCGAGCTCACCGGTGCCGCCAAGGGCGAGCGCGCCCCGGACCGCCGGCTGACGAACCGGAACGGCTATCGGGAGCGGCGCTGGGACACCCGGGTCGGCACGATCGGCCTGTCGATCCCCAAGGTCCGCGACGGCTCCTACTTCCCCTCCCTCCTCGAACCCCGTCGGCGAGCCGAGCGGGCCCTCCTCTCGGTCGTCCAGGAGGCCTATGTGGCCGGGGTCAGCACCCGCCGGGTGGAGGACCTCGTCGAGGCCCTCGGGATCGCCTCGCTGAGCCGCAGCGAGGTGAGCCGGATCTGTGCCGCCCTCGACGCCGAGGTCGAGGCCTTCCGCTCCCGCTCGCTGGCCGAGGAACGCTATCCGTATCTGTTCCTCGACGCGACGTACGTCAAGGTCCGCGACGGCGGCCGGGTCGTCAGCATGGCGGCCCTCGTCGCGGTCGGGGTGGCGAGCACCGGCGAGCGCCGGATCCTGGGGCTCGAGCTCGCCCCCGGCAACGACGAGGGCAGCGCCTGGCCGGCCTTCATCCGCTCGCTCGTCGAGCGCGGCCTGGGCGGTGTCCGGCTCGTCATCAGCGACGACCACCGGGGCCTCGTCAAGGCCGTCCACGAACAGCTCCTCGGGGCCGCCTGGCAGCGCTGCCGGGTGCACTTCACCCGGAACGCCCAGGACCTCGTCCCGCGCAGCGGCCGGAGCATGATCGCGACGGTCATCCGCTCGATCTTCGAGCAGCCCGACGAGGCCTCGGCCCGAGCCCAGCTGCGGCGGGTGGTCGACGGCCTCGAGGCCCGCTTCCCGGCCGTCGCCGCGCTGCTCATCGGGGCCGAGGCCGATCTCCTCGTCCACTTCACGTTCCCCGACAGCCACCGTCGCCAGATCCGGAGCACGAACCCCCTCGAGCGGCTCAACAAGGAGATCAAGCGCCGGACCGCGGTCGTCGGGATCTTTCCGGCTCGAGCCAGCCTCATCCGGCTCGTCGGGATGGTCCTCGCCGAGCAGGACGACGAGTGGCAGGACGGCCGACGCTACTTCCGGCCCGAGACGATGGCGACGATCGACACCGTCATCGACCACGAGGAGGTGGGCCAGGCGCTGCTGCTGGCGAGCTGACGGATCCGGCGCGAGGATGACGCGCTGTTACACCACGAGCTGGGACTTGACCGCATCAAGGTCATCGACGAGGTTCGCGCGAGGGAGGCCGTCGGGGCCTGACGCGCCTGTCGAGCGCCACGAATCCTGGGGATACACTGACCGCGAGACGGCGCGCATCAGGCGATTGGTCGTGGCCGATCAAACGAACCTTTTGAAGGCTTGGGATGACTTCTTCCGCGAGTTGTCCGGTACTCACCCGCCCACGCGCGGTTACCGCATCTATCCAGGGTCCGCGACTGCGCGTGACTGTCGAGGACGGACGGGAGATCGCCGTGCCGGTCACGTGGTTCGAGTTTCTCGAGCGGGCCACAGACGCCCAGCGCGCCGATTTCCACGTCATCGGTGGGGGCGCCGGGCTCTGGTGGGACCAGCTCGAGGACGGCATCTCGGTCCCCCAACTGTTCGGTCTGCCGCCGGATCCGTAGGCGATCGTCGATCCGCGGAAGGCTCCCGCTCAGTCGTCCTTTCGACGCATCTCTGCCGCGACGGCTCGCTCGGTCGGTCCGCCGTCAGCCAGGCCGGCGATGACGCCATCGATGTCGTCGTCGTCGCGGTTCTGACTGAGCT
>DAINSJ010000267.1:0-2290 GCA_036741375.1 Candidatus Limnocylindrales bacterium | reverse complement strand
GGCGCGAACCGCCGGCTCCGTGACTCGGCCGAGGAACAGGATCGCGCCGGTTTTGGTGTCGCGAAGCGCGAACAAGAACGGGTGGTCGACCTGGAGCGTGACCTGGTCGACGGGCATCGAGGTCGTGCCCAGGACCACCGCCGTGGCCGCCGACGCCTCGGTCCCCTTCTCATCGACGTCCAGGTTCGCCTGGTGGATCACGGCCGAGATGTAGAGCGGCTCGGCCGTCGTGATCCCGCTGAAGTCCGCCAGGTTCCTGTCGAAGGCGTCGGGCATCCCGAGCGCCTTCAGGACGTCACCCAGGTCGGCCATCGTCTCGAGGCCGAACTTCGGGAGGCTCAGCCTGACTGACGTGGGCTTGAGTGCCGCAGTGATCGCGTCGAAGCGGGGGCCGTCGAGGGCCGCTTCGAACGTGGCGAGGTCATCCGGCACGATCACGGTCATCGCCAGCGAGTCGCCGACGTACGGGAGCTCGACGGCCTTCCAACCCGGGTCGGCCGCGTAGCTGAGGTCGGCGGTCTCCTGCATGGTCGGAACGTCGATCGTCGACCCGTCGAGCCGAACGAACGGCGCAGGCGCCGTCGCACTCTCGAGGAATGCCGTCCGCCAGGCGGCCTTGAGGTAGATCGCGTTCACGAGGATCAGCCGCGTGAGGTTGTCGACCGCGCCCTTGGCGATCAGCTCGGGGATTCGCTGCTCGGTCTGGTCCTTCACCCACGAATTCATCGCGACGCGGGCGGCCTCGGGGTCTTTCTTGTAGTCGACGAGGCGGACGCCGGCGCCGTACCTGGAAGCGAGCGCATCGAGATAGGCCGGGGCGAATACGAGATCGCGTTGCGCGAACGGCGCATTCGCGATGTGGAGGGTCACGTTCGTGTCCTTGCCGGCGCTGTCCTTGAACGTGCCTGATCGCGTCGCGAGGGCCTGCTCGAGCGCGTTGAGCCAGCCGGCGTGGGGATCTGACGCAACCTCGCGGAGGACGGCGTCCATCTGGGCCGCGGTCTGACTTCGAGCGCCGGCGCGGGCCATCGCAAGGGCCAGAGCCACGGAAGTCGGCGACAGGACGCCGTTCTCGCCGGTCGGGATGGCCTTCCGGAGGAGGTCGAACCCGAAGGCGTTGACGGCTCGAGCAGCGAGCGCCGCGACGCCAGGATCCGCGCTGGCTCGTGGTAGCGCGGCGATGGCGAGCCCGACGGGGGAGGACGAACAGGCCGTCACGGTCGCGAGGGCGAGCGTCACGAGCACGGCGAGCTGGCGGTTCACCACCGCCAGACGGTACTCGGCCGCCAACGGTTGCATCAGCGCCAATCGCCTCGCCGGGGCTGCCGGAGCCGCCGGAGCTGCCGGACCCGAAGAACCGCCGCGGCCCATACCCTTGGGGCGTGACAATCAGCGCAGACCTCGCCCTCGCGACCCGCGACCTCCGCAAGAGCTATGGCTCGCGGGTCGCGCTCGCGGGGCTCGACCTCTCCGTTCCGACGGGCGTCGTCTATGGCTTCCTCGGCCCGAACGGCGCCGGCAAGACCACGACGATGCGGCTCCTCACGGGACTCCTCCACCCTGATTCCGGCTCGATCCACCTGCTCGGGAGCCCGTTCGCGCGGGGCGACCGACGCCGCCTGTTCCGCGTCGGTGCGCTTATCGAATCGCCGTCGTTCTATCCCTACCTGAACGGCCGGCAGAACCTCCGCGAGCTCGCGGCGACAGGTGCGCCGGTGCCGAAGAACCGCGTCGAGGAGCTGCTCGAGCTCGTTGGGCTGCGCGACCGCGCGACGGACAAGGTCTCCGGGTACTCGCTCGGCATGAAGCAGCGCCTTGGCATCGCGGCCGCGCTGCTCAGCGATCCGCAGCTGCTGCTCCTGGACGAGCCCGCGAATGGCCTCGACCCGGCGGGGATCGTGGCGATGCGGGAGACCCTTCGGCACCTGGCCGCGACCGGCAAGACGGTGTTCGTCTCGAGCCACCTGCTCGCCGAGATCCAGGTCATGGCCGACGTCGTCGGGATCATCGCCGCCGGCCGGCTCGTCCGCGAGGGCACGATGCAGGAGCTCCTTGGCAGCCAGCAGGTGGTCCGGGTCCGTGTGCCCCGCGATGCCAGCGCGGCCGCGATCGACGTGCTGGGCTCGATCGGGACTGCCACTGTGGGGGCAGCAGGCGGGCCGGAAGCCGATCCCGACGCCGTCTGGCTGTCCATCCCGGCCGCCCCCAATCGGGCCGCCGAGGTCAATCGGCTGCTCGCGTCCGGCGGGATCTACGCCTCCGGCCTCGAGTCCGGCAGTGACCTCGAGAA
>DAINSJ010000266.1:0-2335 GCA_036741375.1 Candidatus Limnocylindrales bacterium | reverse complement strand
GCATCACGGACGACCAGCTCGCCGAAGGGTTCGAGATCATCGACCAGGCGCTCGAGATCGCGGACCCGGCGGTCCAGGGGTAGATGGCCGCGGCGGTCGCACGCCGGCCACCGATCACCGACACGGAGGCTCCCCCCGGTCGCGGTCGGCTCATGGCCGCGTGGCTCGTCCTCGTCCTCGGGGTGATCCTGGTGTGGGAGGGCGCCAAGTGGTTCTTCGGTGACCCATGGCGAGTCCACGCCTCGCTCCTCGGATTGCCGATCGACATCGAGCACGTGCCGCCGTTCCATAACCGCATCGCGACAGATCTGTCGCTGCCCCACGTCTGGAGCGTGATCACAGCGTTCGCCGACCCGGCTCAGCGAAACGGGCCGCCACTCGGCCAGATCCTCTTCGGCCAGGCGCTGTTCACGTTCCGGGAGGCCCTGATCGGGTTCGCGGCGGGCGGCGTGCTCGGGCTCGGACTGGGCATCCTCTTCGTCCACTCGCGCCTGGCAGAGCGGGCGTTCGTGCCGTACGTTGTCGCATCCCAGACGGTCCCGATCCTCGCCATCTCACCGATCATCGTCGTGGCGACGCAAGCGGGCTGGGTCTCGGTTGCGATCATCTCCGCGTACCTGACGTTCTTTCCGGTGACGATCGCCGCGCTCCGCGGGCTCCGCGCCGCCGACCCGCGCGCGTTCGAGCTCATGCGGTCGTATGCCGCATCGAATCGCAGCGTCCTATGGAAGCTCCGGCTGCCGACTTCCGTCCCTTACCTGTTTGGCTCACTCCGTGTCGCGGCAGCCGCGTCGATCATTGGTGCCATCATCGGCGAGCTGCCGTCGGGTATCCCCGATGGCCTCGGCAGCGCGCTGCTCACCTTCAACCAGTACTACAGCTCGGGCCCCGAGCGGCTCTGGGCGACGATCATCATGTGCTCGATGGTCGGCCTGGCTTTCGTTGGGCTCGTCCGGCTGGCCGAGCACCTCCTGACTCGTGACCGGTACCGGCCGGCGACGAGCACCTGACCGGGCGGGAGCGAGGACAGTGACAGAGCAACCAGCAGCCGCCACCAGCCAGCCGGAAGTCGTCGGCGGGGCGCGATCGGTCGTGGAGGTCAGCGGCGTCTCGAAGACCTTCGGCACGGGGACGGGCGCGGTCACGGCCCTCGAGGGCATCGATCTCACGATCGCGGCCGGCGAGTTCGTCTCCCTGATCGGTCCCTCGGGGTGCGGAAAGTCGACGCTTCTCCGCCTGATTGGCGACCTGACGGCCCCGACCGCTGGAGGTGTCCTGGTCAACGGCAAGCCGGCCCGGCGCGGCCGGCTCGACCGAGACTACGGCATGGTCTTCCAGGCCCCCGTGCTGATGGACTGGCGAACGATCCAGGCGAACATCGAGCTGCCACTGGAGATCATGGGCTACTCCAAGGAGGATCGAACTCGGCGCTCGACCGCCCTGCTGCGGCTTGTCGAGCTGGAGGGCTTCGGTGTGCGCCATCCGTGGGAGCTGTCGGGCGGCATGCAACAGCGCGTGGCGATCGCCCGAGCCCTGGCCTTCGACCCGAAGCTGCTGCTGATGGACGAGCCATTCGGCGCACTCGACGAGATGACGCGCGAACGCATGAACCTCGAGCTCATGGGCATCTGGACAAGGACGAAGACGACGGTCGTCTTCGTCACCCATTCGATCCCCGAGGCCGTGTTCCTCTCCACACGGGTCGTCGTCATGTCGGCCCGGCCCGGACGGATCTCGAAGGTGATCGATATCGACCTGCCGCAGCCGCGGACCGCCGACACACGCGAGACCGAGCGCTATTTCGAGCTCGTCACCGACGTTCGCGAGGCCCTTCGGAGCCACGAAGGGGACGGCCCGGTTCTCGCCGACGCCGAGCGAATCCGGGCCGAGGGTCTGGCGTGAGCGGGATCGCGGGCATCCGCGAGCGGTTCGCTGCCTGGGCCCCGCCAGTGTTGGTGTTCGTCGCCGTCATCGGGCTGTGGGAGGGCCTGTTCCTGGTGCTCGGTGTCCAGTCGTTCCTCATCCCGCGCCCGAGCCTGATCGTCGCCGCCCTCATCTCGGAGTGGCCGACCCTGTCGCGCGGGATCCTGTACACGGGCTCGGAAGCCCTGGGCGGATTGGCGGTCGGCGTCACGCTTGGGACGATTGCCGGCCTCGCGACATCGCGCTGGGCCACGGCCCGCATGACGCTCGTCCCGTTGGGAACCGCCGCCAGCACGATCCCGATCATCGCGTTCGCGCCGATCACGATGAACTGGTTCGGTCTCGAGAGCACGTTGCCGAGGATCACGATCGTCGCGCTCATGACGTTCTTCCCGGTGATGGTCAACACGAT
>DAINSJ010000265.1:0-2344 GCA_036741375.1 Candidatus Limnocylindrales bacterium | reverse complement strand
ACCGATGGCGGCGATGACGCCGCTCGCGTACGCGATCCAGGCGAGCTGTCGAAGCAGGCCCGCTGAGAGGAACCGATCCGTCACTGAGGCACCTCGAGCTGTCCCTTCCATGGCGGGCGATGCCCGGGGACAGGCAGCGGGAGTGTACGTGTCGGGGAGGGCCGGATCCATCACGTTGTTGTCTTGCACGGGCGTCGCCGATATGTAACGGACGTACCGAACGAGTACACCCGTTTGCCACGATCGGGTCCGTTCCCTAGAATGAGCGGTCGCGGGGTGGAGCAGCGGCAGCTCGTCGGGCTCATAACCCGAAGGTCGGAGGTTCGAATCCTTCCCCCGCAACCAACGCCTTTCCTCAGAACCCCGGGTCCCGACCACCCGGGGTTCTTTCTTTTTCGGCGCGCCGTATCGTGCCGCCCATGACCATCTCGGTTCGACAGGCGATCGCGGGAGATGCACCGGCGATCGCGCTCGTTGCCGCGGCCGCGTGGCGCGACACCTACGCCGGCCTGCTCCGGTCGGACACGATCGAGACGTTCATCGAGCGGGCGTACTCGATCGAGCGACTGGAGCGGCGCATCGACCGCGACGTCTTCCTCCTGGCGCTGCGGGACGACCAGGTCGTGGCCTTCGCCGACGCAGCCGAGGCCGAGTCCGAAGGCGGTGCCTACGTCGACCTGTATGCCATCTACGCACTGCCCGAGGTCCGCGGCCATGGCGCGGGAACTGCGTTGCTCTCGGAGCTCCAGGCGCGATTTCCGTCGCAGCCGATCGCGGCGGAAGTCCTCGTCGGCAATCGCAAGGCCGAGGTCTTCTACGAGCGGCGCGGCTTCGTGCCCCGCGAGCGGATCGACACGGAGCTCTTCGGCGAGCCGGTCGTGGAACGGCGGTGGTGGCTTGCTCCGGCGGCATCCGCGAGTTGAGCGCCACTGCGGACGGCGTGGTCGCGGGCGCTACTCCCAGCGGAAGTAACGCGCCGACAGGCCCACAGCGGCCAGCCCCCAGGCGACCAGCACCACCATCGGACCCGCCACGTCGCCGGTCCCGGACAACGCTATGCGGAACGTGTCGGCCAGCGCGCCCGCCGGGAGGACACGGGCGATCGCCGCGAGCGGCTCCGGCAGGTGATCGATCGGCAGGACGATGCCGCCGAGCATCAGGAAGCCGAGGAACAAGCCGTTCGCGAGGGCGAGCGTGGCTTCGGCCCGCAGGGTCCCGGCCATGAGCAGGCCGAGCCCCGCAAACGTGAACGTCCCGAGGAGGGCCGCCACGACCACGAGCGCAGGCGATGCACCCGCCGGTGGCCGCCACCCGAGGACCAGTGCGGCAACCGCGATGAGCAGTGCGACCTGGACGATCTCGAGGACGAGGATCGAGGCGATCTTGGCGGTGACCAGCCCGGCCCGGGGGAGCGGCGACCCGCCGAGGCGCTTGAGGACGCCGTACGAGCGCTCGTAGGCCGTCGCGATGCCGAGGTTCACGAGGCCGCTCGCGATGATGCCGAGTGCCAGCGCACCCGGCAGCAGGAAGTCGACCGGGCGACCGGCGGTCCCCGGCACGATCCCGACCGTCGCGAAGAAGAGCAGCACGGCCACCGGGATCACGAGCGTGACGAGCACGTTCTCGCCGCGTCGGCTCGTCAGCCGCAGCTCCATGGCCGCGAGAGCTGCCGCGGAGCGCAGGACCGGCGCCGGCCGGCTCAAGCCGCGACCTCGACGTCTCGATCGCCGGTGAGCTCGAGGTAGCGCTCCTCGAGGCTGCCACCGCGGGTCTGGAGCTCGAGGATCGGGACGCCCTTTGCCGCGAGCCACGACGCAACCGCGGCGATGAGCCACGGGTCGGGCGGGACCGCACCGATGGCGAAGGAGGAGCCGGACGAAGGGTCGAGATCGACCGTCGCGTCGGGGTGGGTCTGCCGGATCTCGTCGCGCAGGGCCAGCGCCGCCGCCCCATCCAGTGGCGCGGCGAGCCGGATCCGGAGGCGAGCCTCGCCCGCAGCCGTCAGCTCCGCAACCGAGCCGTCAGCGACGATCCGGCCGCGGTACAGGATCGCGACGCGATCGGCCAGCCGCTCCACATCGGCGAGGTCGTGGGTCGTCAGCAGGATCGCCCGCCCCTCGCCGCGGAGACCGGCGATCAACCCGCGCGTGTCGCGCTTCGCCTCCGCGTCCATGCCGGCCGTCGGCTCGTCCAGGATCAGCACCTCGGGGTCGCCGACCAGCGCGAGCGCGAGCGCGAGCCGCTGGCGCTCGCCGCCCGAAAGCCGTCGGACGCGCGTCGAGGCCACGGCCGTCAGTCCCACCTGCTCGAGGAGCATCTCCGGGTCGCGACCACCGACATGGAA
>DAINSJ010000264.1:0-2346 GCA_036741375.1 Candidatus Limnocylindrales bacterium | reverse complement strand
TTCAAGCGCGCCAGCGCCGGGCGGATCACGGCCGTCGTGCCGTACTACGCCTACGGCCGCTCGGACAAGAAGGACCAGCCGCGAGTCCCGATCACCGCCCGCCTCGTGGCCGACATGATCTCGGTTGCCGGCGCGGACCGGATGCTCACGATGGACCTCCACCAGGGGCAGATCCAGGGGTTCTTCAACATCCCGGTCGACGAGCTGACCGCGGTCCACATCCTGTCGAACTACTTCCGCCACAAGCACATCGAGGACCTGGTCGTGGTCACGGACCTCGGGTTCGCGAAGCGGGCGCGCACGTTCGCCGAGCTCCTCGAGGCGCCCCTCGCGATCATCGAGAAGCGCAGAGTCGGCAACCTCGATCGGGCCGAGCTCATGAACGTCATCGGCGACGTCCGCGGCAAGCGGGCGATCATCGTCGACGACGAGGTCGACACGGCGGGCACACTCACCGAGACGATCCACGCCCTCGAACGAGAGGGCGTCAGCGAGATCTACGCCTGTGCCACCCACGGCGTCCTGTCGGGGCCCGCGATCGACCGGATCGAGGCGTCGTCGCTCGCGGAGCTCGTGCTCACAGACACGGTGCCGCTGCCGCCCGCGAAGCGAATCGGCCGGATCACGACGCTCTCGATCGCGCCCCTCATCGGCGAGGCGATCAAGCGGATCCACCGCGGGGAGTCGGTCGGCGCGCTGTTCTCGAGCGAGGTCGCGTTCACCCAGGAGATGCTCCTCTGGGAGGACGGGGTCGCGCGCAAGCTCGATATCCGGGTTGAGCCCGGCCACGGCGTCGACGGCGAGACGAGCGAGACGCATGCCCTCGCGGGCGCCGCTGGGCGCGCCGCGGCTGGACGCGCCGCGAAGGACGGGGAACCGGGCGCCCAATGAGCCTCCAGCTCCACCGCCCTGACGGGAAGGGCGGCCTCGAACCGCGGCCCGCGCCCGAGAGCGACTACCGCAAGGAGCTCCGATCGCCCCGCTGGGGCGCGGCGCTGCGTGGCGGCAAGCTTCCCCGGCTCGGCAACGCCGAGATGCGACCGACGCCCGTGATCCTGTCGGTGCTGTTCTGGGCCGGCCTCGCCTTCGCGACGTTTGTGATCCTCGTGCTGGGTTACGGCATCGGCTTCTGGCGGTTCGCGAACTAGAGCCTCGTGCCGCGGCGCCGCCGCGAGGTGTGCCGCGCGCCGTGATCTGGCCCCTAATTCCACTGCCGTGAGCACTGACGAACGCGCGGCCCGGCCCGGCATGGCAAATGCCGACGATTCGCGTCTTCGGAACCCATTCCGGGGTGCGAATGCTTCCCGGAGTGGGCAAATAGCCAGGTCGAGGGCGCGCGGTCGCGACCGGCTCCTCGTTTACGCTCCCGTGGTTGGCATTAGCGAGGAAAGGGCCCGCTCGGAGCCGGCACCGCCCCGCCGCGAAGGCCTCACCGTGGGGGATCCGGGAGCCTCACCCGTATACTTGTTCGTCCATGCTTGGTTTCCTGTCCCGCTTCGTCGATTCCAACGATCGAGAGCTGAAGCGGATCCAGCCCTTTGTCGACGAGGCGAACGCCCTCGAGCCTGAGATCCAGGCCCTGAGCGACGCCGACATTCGCACGCGCTTTGAGGCGCTCCGCGACGAGATCCGCGAATCGGTCACTCCCGAGGAGATCTCGGAGGACGAGCGCCACCATCCGGACCTCGAGCGCCGGCGGGAGCTCGGAAAGGCACGCCGGAAACGTGACGAGGAGGCCCTCCAGGCGGCCCTCGACGAGATCCTTTCGGACGTCTTCGCAATGGGCCGCGAGGCGATGCGGCGGACCCTCGGGATGCGCCAGTACGACGAGCAGCTCATCGGCGGCGTCGTGCTCCACCAGGGAAAGATCGCCGAGATGAAGACCGGCGAGGGCAAGACGTTCCTGCCGACCCTCGCCGCCGCGCTGAACGCGATGGCCGGGCGCGGCGTCCACATCGTGACCGTCAACGACTACCTCGCCCGGCGCGACCCGCAGTGGATGGGCCCGGTGTTCCACTTCCTCGGCCTGAGCGTTGGGATGATCACCCACGACGCCTCGTACGTCTTCGAGCCCGGCTATCCGACCAACGACGAGCGCCTCGTGAACCTCCGGCCGGTCACCCGTCGCGAGGCCTACGCCGCCGACATCACCTACGGCACCAACAACGAGTTCGGCTTCGACTACCTCCGCGACAACATGGTCACGGAGTTGGCCGAGCGGGTGCAGCGCGAGCGCTTCTTCGGGATCGTCGACGAGGTCGACAACATCCTCATCGACGAGGCCCGGACGCCGCTGATCATCAGCGGCCAGGCCGAGGAATCCGGCGACCTGTACTACACGTTCGC
>DAINSJ010000263.1:0-2363 GCA_036741375.1 Candidatus Limnocylindrales bacterium | reverse complement strand
CGCCCGACCTGGCCATCCGCCCGATGGCCCAGGCGTTCCCGGACCGCGATCAACGGCTCCGCCGCGTCTCCGGGCGTCGATCGACCGTCCGCCATTCGCTTCCGGACCTCGGCAGTGGCGATCGAGACCTCGGCCCTGAGGTGTTCGTCGCCGTCGACCGGCAGCAGCTCGGCCGCGGCGGCCGCGAGGCCGGCAGAGTCGCCCTCGCCGCCGGCCCGCCAATCGACCGAGTCGAGGGTCTCCGTTCGATCCCATCGCTCCTCCGGTGTCGAGGTCGGCATCCGTTCGGCGACTGCCCGCGCCTCCTCGAAGCGGCGGGCAAGCGAGAGGAGCTCGGCCCGCAGCCCGAGGGTCTCGGGCGTTTCCGGGTGCCGCGCGAGCCATTTCTCCGCCGCCGCAGGTTTCGTCGGCACGCGAAACGGCGACAGATGGAAGCGGCGGAGCTCCCAGTCGCCGAGCCAGCTGAACGCCTCGAACGCCCGACGGGCCGGCGTCGGCATCGCCCGGATGTAGGCCTCGGTCGCCAGAACCGAGCCTGCGAGCAGCGGGATCCCCAACGCGACGAGCCGGGGCACATCCCCGGGGAGCAGCAGCGGCACGATCACCACGGGTGCGACGAACGCGACGAGCGCCGCGATCTCCGAAATGCCGAACGGCCCGATCAGGCTGGGAGCGCGAATGGCCGCGCTGATCGTCCCGAACGCTCGTGACCCCGGTTCGCCGGCTCCCGCGGTCATCGCCGGAGCAAGTGGCGGTGGATCGCCTCGCGCAACCAGCACGAGGCCGATGCCGAGCGGAACCGCCCCGATGAGGAGGCCCTGCACCACAGAGCCGGCGTCGAAGTCGTTCAGTCGAAGGAGCAGCGCACCGAGGTAGATGGCCCACAGGATCGTCCAGGGCAGCGCTGTCCCCGCAAGAATCCAGCCGGCGATCGTGCGATGCCGCCGCCGGAGCTCAAGGATCACGAACAGCGCGGCGGCCACGAGGAACGGGCCGGTGATGGAGAGCTCGGAGCCGCCGACGAGGATGAAGAGCCCGAGGTTGAGACCGACCAGGGTCGACACCAAGGCGGTCGTTCGCGGACCGACCGGCGCGCCTCGACTCCGGCGAACGGCCGCGATCGCCACCACGACGACCAGAACCACTGGCACGACGACCGTGAAGATCGCGATCCAGACGAAGACCGACTCGGGCGTGAGCACGCGCCGACGATACGGGATGCATATCCCGCCGCGCGAGCCCGAGGCCACCACTGGCCTCTAGGATGGCTCCGTCATGGACATCGTCCCTCGATCCCCGGTGGCTGCTCCCGGCACGTTCGGCGTGCGGATCCTCGGGGTCAGCGAGGCGACGCGAGCGATCGCAACGCTCGTCCGCTCCGACGAGAACCTGCGCGACCTGTGGGTCGAGGGCGAGGTCGGCCGGGTCACGATCTCGACCGCGGGCCACGCCTATTTCTCGCTCAAGGACGAGAAGGCCCAGTTGCAATGCGTCTGGTTCCGGGACGATCGGCTGCGATCCGCATTCCAGCCCCAGACCGGGCTTCGGATCGTCGCCCACGGACGGATCGACCTGTACGAGCCGCAGGGGACGCTCCAGCTTTATGTCGAGTCGATCCAGCCATCGGGCGTCGGCGACCTCGCGATCCGGTTCGAGCAGCTCAAGGCGCGGCTGTCCGAGGAGGGGCTGTTCGACAGCGCGCGGAAGCGAGGATTGCCGTCTCGGCCCGCGAGCGTCGCTGTGGTCACGTCGCCGACCGGCGCGGTCTGGAAGGACATCTGCAACGTCCTCGCGCGGCGCTGGCCGCTCGTGCGGGTGATGCTCGTGGCGTGCCGAGTGCAGGGCGACGGCGCGCCGCAATCGATCGTCGCGGCGCTCCGGCGGATCGAGCGGTACCGCGACCTGCTGGGAGCGGCGGGTCGCGCTTCCGAGGCCCCGGCCGTGACGATCGTCGCCCGTGGCGGCGGCTCGCTTGAGGACCTCTGGTCATTCAACGACGAGATGGTCGTCCGGGCGATCGTCGCGCATTCGATCCCGGTCGTCGCCGGGATCGGGCACGAGGCCGATGTCACGCTCGCGGACTTCGCAGCCGACGTCCGGGCGCCGACGCCATCGGCGGCGGCCGAGCTTGTCGTGCCGGATCGCGCCGAGTTCGCGGGCTCCTTGGCGCGTGGCGCCGATCGGATGCACGGCGCGGCAGCGCGGATGCTCGCTGGGGCAGGGCGTGAGGTCATGGGTGAGCGACGGGTGCTCGATCGACTCCATCCGGCGGCACGGTTGGCGGCGGGTCGGGAGCGCGCCGGGGATCTCCTGGATCGGGCGACACGAGCCACGCGGGCGAGAATCGGCGAGGCCCGCCAGCG
>DAINSJ010000262.1:0-2373 GCA_036741375.1 Candidatus Limnocylindrales bacterium | reverse complement strand
CGTCGATGACGATGACCTGGGGCATGTGGTTCTCGACCGCCTCGATCATGACCTCGTGCTGCATCGAGGGCGTCCGAACCTGCATCCGGCGGGCCTTGCCGATCGCCGGATGGGGGATGTCGCCGTCGCCGGCGATCTCGTTCGAGGTGTCGACCACGACGACCCGCTTGTCGAGGTCGTCGGCCAGGACACGCGCGGCCTCCCGGAGCATCGTCGTCTTGCCGATGCCGGGCCGGCCCATGATCAGGAGCGACTTTCCGGTCTCGACGAAGTCGTTGATGATCTCGATCGTGCCGTAGACGGCCCGCCCGATGCGGCACGTCAGTCCGACGATCTTGCCGTTGCGATTCCGGATCGCGCTGATCCGGTGGAGCGTCCGCTCGATGCCCGCTCGGTTGTCGTCGCCGAAGGTCCCGATGTGATCGACGACGTAGGCGATGTCGGCCTCGGTGATCTCGCGATCGAGGAGTGTGACCTCGCCGTCGGGGAATCGCGCCTCGGGGCGCCGTCCCAGGTCCATCACGACCTCGATGACGCCCTCGCGATTGGCGACCGTCTGCATCGCCTCGACGATCTCCGGCGGCAGGGCCGCCATGAGGACACCGAGATCGTCGATCGTCTCGCGCCGGTCGGGCTGTTCTTCAGGAGCCACGCGTGACCTCCCATGGGCGCACGACGGCCGGGACGAGGCCCGGCTCCGCGACCCGGACGAGGGTTTCCTTGAGCAAGAGCGTCACCGTCGCGATCTCCGCAAACCCGGCCTCCTCGAGGCGTCGATCCGAGGGCGACTCATAGGTTCGCACGGGAGCGAGGACACCGTGATCGGGTGACGAGCCGTCCTTGCCGACCCGGGCGCGAATCGTGCCCAGGCCGAAGGCGATGATGTCCGTGAGGTCGACCTCGGGCCGGCCCATGACGCGCAGGTAGTGGGGCTGGTCCTCGTGGGCGACCCCGATCTGGACGAACGCGTCGAGCTGAGCCCCGTCGACCGCGTCCTGGACGAACGCCTCGATGTCGGCGAACCGCAGGATCGGGGCGAGCGAGCTGCGCGGCACGCGCCAGTTCGTTCCCTGCCGCTCCCAGTCCGGGATCCGGAAGGCCTCGAGCCGTTGGACGGGCTGGGGGGTCACCGCGCTGTAGAGCTGCATCAGGGCGGGGGCATCGATCGGCCGGGCTGCGCGAATCCGCGACGTTGCGGCCCGCTCTTCGGTCCACGGTTCCGGGAGGACCTGGTCGGGCGGGCGGTACAGGATCTTCTCTTCGCCGTACCGGGCGAAACCGGCCTGCATGAAGAGCTCGACGTTGTCGTCCGCGTCCGCGCAGGCGACGTGGAAGCGCGCGGCTCCCCGCTTCTGGCCTTCCCGGAGGACCTGCTGGACGAGCCGGTAGCGAATCTCGCCCGGGTTCGCGCCGATCGCATCGAGCTCGACGAACGTCCAGTCGTCGCGCCAGTTCTCGCGCTCGACGCGCACGAGCCCCGCCACCCGCCGCTCGGCCTCGTAGACGAGCAGCAGGTCGTGCGGCCGAAACGCCACGAGGGGCAGTCGGAAGAGGCTGAACATCCCGATCGGCGGCCCGTTGACCGGGAGGCCGAGCGACCGCGCGCCCGAGCCTTCGGTCTGGGACAGGCGCGAGAGCTCACCGAGGGCCGCGAGATCGGTGAGTCGCGCGGCCCGCACCTTGCCCCCGATTCGCACGACGCGCGCGTCGGTCATCGCGAGAGCCCGGCTCGGCGCGTCGGGTGGGGTCGCCGGCCGGATCCCTCGCCGGGATCGTCGTGCTCGGATGCGAGCGCCGCGACGAGGCGATGGAACCGGGAATCGCCGGCGAGCTCGGGGTGGAACGCGGTCGCCACGATGTTCCGCTCCCGCACGGCGACGATCCGGCCGTTGTCGAGCGTGGCCAGGACATCCACGCCCTCGCCGACGCGCTCGACGATCGGCGCCCGGATGAAGACGCCGTGGACCGGCTGGTCGCCGAGGACCGGCACGGACACCTCGGTCTCGAACGAGTCGAGCTGCCGCCCGAACGCGTTCCGCTGGACCGTCACGTCGAGGAGCGGCAGGATCGGGTCCTCGCCGCCGGCGATCTCGCGGGCCAGGACGATCATCCCCGCGCATGTCCCAAAGAGCGGCGCCCCGGTCGCCGCGAGCTCGAGTATCGGCTCGCGGAGGCCCCACCGCGCGATGAGGCGGCGCATCGCGGTCGACTCTCCGCCCGGCAGGATCAGGCCGCTCAGCCCCTGGATATGCTGCGGCAGGCGGACCTCGACGGGCTCCACGCCGATCGATGCCAGCGCCTTCTCGTGCTCGGCGAAATCCCCCTGGACCGCCAGGACGCCAATTCTCATTGCCGGGCCCTTACGAGCCGCGG
>DAINSJ010000261.1:0-2377 GCA_036741375.1 Candidatus Limnocylindrales bacterium | reverse complement strand
TGGTGCTCGGCACCGCCAACCGTTCGGAGCCGAGGCCCGGCCTCGACTTCTTCCCACTCACCGTCGACTTCGAGGAGCGGATGTACGCCGCGGGCAAGATCCCGGGCGGCTTCATCAAGCGCGAGTCGCGACCGTCGGAGAACGCCATCCTCGCGGCCCGCCAGACGGACCGGCCGATCCGGCCGCTCTTCCCCGAGGGATACAAGGACGACATTCAGCTCGTCATCACGGTTCTCTCGACCGACCAGGAGAACAATCCCGACGTCCTCGGGACGGTCGCGGCGTCCGCCGCGCTGTCCATCAGCGAGATCCCGTTCAACGGACCGATCGGCTCGGTGCGCGTCGGCCGGATCGACGGCGAGTTCGTCGTCAACCCGACCCATGAGGAGCTCAAGAGCTCCGAGCTCGACCTGATCGTCGCGGGCACCAAGGACGCGATCATGATGGTCGAGGCCGGCGCGAACATCCTGCCCGAGGCCGTCATGGCCGAGGCGATCCTGTTCGGCCACCGCGCCCTCCAGCCGCTCGTCGAGCTGCAGGAGCAGATGCGGGCCAAGCTCGGCAAGCCGAAGCGCGTCCCGTACATCGAGCCCTCCATCGGCTCGGTCCTCGAGTTCGCCTCGGCGACCGACGCGAAGCGCGAGCTCGTGGTCATCGACACCGAGACCACCGGCACCGACCCGAAGATGGCCGACCTCGTCGAGATCGCCGCGGTCAAGGTCAAGGGCACGAAGGTCCTCGACCGCTGGTCGACGTTCGTGAACCCTGGCCGGCCGATCGTCGGCAACCAGATGCACGGCATCACCGACAAGGACGTCAAGGGCGCTCCGAGCCCGAAGGACGCGGCCGACCAGCTGCTGGCCTTCGTCGGCGATGCCAAGGTCGTCGGCCATAACGTGGGCTTCGACCTCGGCTTCATCGAGGCCGCCAAGGGTGGCGGCTTCCGCTTCGAGCCGGGTACGTATCTCGACACGCTCGTCATCGCCCGCGAGGGCTATCCGGGTGCCGAGTCGTACAAGCTCGGCGACCTCGCCCGGTTCTTCGGCGTCGATCTCACCCAGAGCCACCGCGCCCTCCCGGATGCCGAGGCCACCGCGAACCTGCTCCTGTGGTTCGCGAACGACCTTCCGGGTCGCATCACGACCCTCAAGGAGTCGATCGCGGCCGCGGTCCGCGCCCAGAAGACCGGTGGCGACACCGACGCGCTCCTCGAGGCGGCACGCCGACAGGCCGGCGTTGCCAAGGGCCTGTTCAACCTGGTCCAGAAGAAGACCGTTCGCCGCGTCGTCATCGACGAGGGCATCCGGATCGACGGCCGCGGCCTGACCGACATCCGACCGATCACGGTCGAGGTCGGGCTCATCCCGCGAGCCCACGGCTCCGGGCTCTTCACCCGAGGCCAGACCCAGGCGCTGACCGTCGCGACGCTCGGTGCGTCCTCGGACGTCCAGCGGCTCGACACGATCAGCCCCGAGACCGAGAAGCGCTACATCCACCACTACAACTTCCCGCCGTATTCGACCGGCGAGAACAAGCCGATGCGCGGCCCCAGCCGGCGCGACATCGGCCACGGCCACCTCGCCGAGCGGGCGCTCCTGCCCGTCCTGCCGAGCCACGACGAGTTCCCGTATGTCATCCGCCTCGTCAGCGAGTGCGTGACGTCAAACGGGTCCACGTCGATGGCCTCGACGTGCGGCTCGACCCTCGCCCTCATGGACGCCGGCGTGCCGATCAAGGCCCCCGTCGCCGGCGCGGCGATGGGCCTTATCAGCGAGCCGGACGGCACGTTCGTGGTCCTGACCGACATCCTCGGCAAGGAGGACTCGATCGGGGACATGGACTTCAAGGTCACCGGCACGCGTGAAGGCGTGACGGCCCTCCAGATGGACATCAAGGTCCAGGGCATCAGCGAAGCGATCATCCGGGACGGCCTCGCGCAGGCCCGGACGGCGCGGCTGACCATCCTCGACAAGATGGCCGAGGTCCTGCCCGAGGCCCGCTCCGACATGAGCGACTTCGCGCCTCGGATTGTCACGATCAAGATCAACCCGGAGAAGATCCGGGAGATCATCGGCAAGGGCGGCTCCATGATCCGCAAGATCCAGGAGGAGACCCAGACCGAGATCAACGTCGAGGACGACGGCACGGTCGAGATCGCCGCAGTGAGCGGCGAGAACTCGCGCAAGGCGATCAACTGGATCGAGAGCCTGACCCGCGAGGTCGAGATCGGCGCCCTCTACCTCGGCAAGGTGACCCGGATCATGTCCTTCGGGGCATTCGTGGAGATCCTGCCCGGCAAGGAAGGCCTCGTCCGGATCGGCGAGCTCGCCGACTACCACGTGCCGACCGTCGAGGACGTCGTGTCCGTCGGCGACGA
>DAINSJ010000260.1:0-2386 GCA_036741375.1 Candidatus Limnocylindrales bacterium | reverse complement strand
CGGGCAAGTCCGGTCACCGAATCCGCCACGGCGCCGGGGGCCGCGAGCGGACCGGATGACGTCTCCATCGGGCGATTGTAGGAAGCCGCCCTCACCACATCAGCTCGACGCGTGACTGGACCTGCCGGGGCGGAAAACTGCCAATGTTCACTCACGCGGGCGTTCGGCGAGCACTCATTGCCAATTGCCGCACCACGCGGGAATTTGGCGCGACCACGAGTGGTTCGAGGCCTATCCCACGTTCGGATTGGTTTGCTCGCCAGCTCAAGTTCGTGACCAACTCCCGCGTGAGTACCAATTGGCAGAAACGGTCCGGGGCTCGCTCCCGGCTCGCTCCCGGCTCGCTCCCGGCTCGCTCCCGGCTCGCTCCGCAGGCCGCTTGACCTCAACGGCTGGCTCGACGTCCAGGGCTCGCTTCCGCGTCGGCTCAGTCTTCGGCGGATCGGTCGCGCTCGAAGGCGCGGCCGCGCTCGCGCTCCCGCTCGTGCTTGGGGAGCTGGCGCTTTCGGAGCCGGATCGAGAGGGGGGTGACCTCGACGAGCTCGTCCTCGGCGATGAACTCGAGCGCGGCCTCGAGGGTCAAGGGCCGCGGCGGCGTGAGCCGGAGTGCCTCGTCATGGGCGTGTGTCCGGATGTTCGTGAGCTTCTTCTCCTTGGTCGGGTTCACGTCCATGTCGCCCGACCGGGAGTTCTCGCCGACGATCATGCCCTCGTAGACCTCGACCCCGGCGCCGATGAACAGCTCGGCCCGCTCCTGCAGGTTGAAGAGCCCGTAGGCGTTGGAGACGCCGGTGCGATCCCCGACGAGCACGCCGGCAGTCCGGTGGGTGACCTCACCGGCCCAAGGTCCGTAGCCTTCGCCGATCTGATGGAGCAGCGCCGTCCCGCGGGTCTCGGTGAGCAGCTGGCCTCGATACCCGATCAGGCCGCGGACCGGCAGGACGTACTCGAGGCGAACGCGACCGTCCGGGTCGGTGCTCATCTGCTCGAGACGCCCCTTGCGGCCGGCCAGGGCTGTCTGGACCTCGCCGATGAACTCGGGCGGGATGTCGACCGTGATCCGCTCGTACGGCTCTTCGACGCCATCCGCGCCCTGCCGAAGGATGACCTCGGGGCGCGAGGCCGTGACCTCGTAGCCCTCGCGCCGCATCTGCTCGATGAGGACCGCGAGCTGGAGCTCGCCGCGGCCGCGGACCTCGAAGGTGTCGCCGGATTCCGTTGGGTAGATCTCGATCGAGACGTTGCCGAGGACCTCGCGATCGAGACGGGCCTTGATCTGGCGCGAGGTGACGTACCGACCGTCGCGACCTGCGAGCGGCGAGGTGTTGACCCCGAAGGTCATCCGGAGCGTCGGCGCGTCGACATCGAGACGCGGCAGCGGCCGTGGATCGCCCGGTTCGGTGATCGTGTCCCCGATCGTGACGTCGGGAAGCCCGGCGACCGAAACGATGTCGCCGGCAGACGCTTCGGCGATGTCGATGCGGTCGATTCCGTGGGCGGTCTGCAGGCTCGTGACGGTGCCGGTGAGGGTGGCGGTTCGGCCCGGCTCCACGGAACCCGCAGTGTCGTCGGCCTCCTCGCGGACCACGGCGATCCGCTGACCCATCCGGATCGAGCCGTTCCGGATCCGCCCAACTGCCATTCGTCCGACGTACTCGTTGGCCGAGAGGTTCGTGACCAGGAGTTGGAGCGGGTGGCCCTCCGTGTAGCGCGGCGCCGGCGTGACCTGGACGAGCATGTCCAGAAGCGGCCGAAGATCCGTTCCGGGAACCTCGAGGTCGAGCGTCGCCGTGCCGAGCTTCGCATTCGTGTAGACGACCGGGAAGTCGATCTGCTCGTCGTCGGCGCCGAGGTCGATGAAGAGCTCGTAGACCGCATCGAGGACCTCCGGCGGTCGCGCGTCCCCCCGGTCGATCTTGTTCAGCGCCACGACGACGGGGAGCCGCCGAGCCATCGCCTTCTTGAGCACGTATCGGGTCTGCGGCAGTGGGCCCTCCGCCGCGTCGACGAGGAGGAGCACGCTGTCGACCATCAGCAGAGACCGCTCGACCTCGCCCCCGAAGTCCGCGTGGCCCGGGGTATCGACGATGTTCAGCCGGACGCCGTCGTGATCGACGGTCGTCTGCTTCGCGAGGATCGTGATCCCCTTCTCGCGCTCGAGATCGCCCGAATCCATCACCCGATCGACGAGCTGCTCGTTGGCGCGGAATGTCCCCGTCTGGCGGAGCATCGCGTCGACGAGCGTCGTCTTGCCGTGGTCGACGTGGGCCACGATCGCGACGTTCCGGAGGTCCTCGCGGACGGACGTGTCGGAGCCCGGATCGAGGACGGCGCCGGACAGGTTGGATCGAATCGGATCGCTCATGGGTCGGCGGATTGTCCCACA
>DAINSJ010000259.1:0-2409 GCA_036741375.1 Candidatus Limnocylindrales bacterium | reverse complement strand
AGCTCGCTGGCCCAGGCGCGGCCGAGGGAGGCGGCATTCGCGGGCAGCCAGTCTGAGATGCGCATCGTGCCGCGGGCCGGCTGGAGGGACGTGAGGAAGCTGCTCGTGAGCTCCCGCACCTCATCCCGGGTGAGGACGACGTCCCGAACGACCGGGCCGAGGAGCCTCGCTGCCGCGAGGACGAGCGCCGGCGGCATCGGCACGACGATCGAGCGACTGCCGATCGCGTCGCGGACCATCGAGACGAGGTCGCGGTAGCGGAGGATCTCCGGCCCGGCCGCATCGATCGTCTGCCCGGCGTCCATCGAGGCCGCCTCCGCGCAGATCCGGGCGACGTCGTCGACGTGGACCGGCTGGACGGTGTAGCGACCGAGCCCCGGCAGCCCGTAGACGGGCAGCCGTCGGAGCGCCCAGGCAAGGTTGTTGATCAGGATGTCGCCCGGTCCGTAGGTCAGGGTCGGCCGCACGATGACCCACTCGAGCCCCGAGCTCCGGACGATCGCCTCGAGCGCGGCCTTCGCCCGAACGTACGGCGTCGGGCCGTCGGGCGCGGCGTTGACGACGCTGACGTGTACGACCCGGCGAACTCCGGCGTCTCGCGCCGCGGCGACGAGCACCGCCGACTGGGCGACGGCCCGCTCATAGGTCATGGCGCCGCGCGGAAACCGGATCCAGAACGTGTTGAAAAGCGTGTCGACGTCCGCGAGCGCGGCGATGAGGCGATCCGGACGATCGGTGTCGAAGGGCTCCACGCGCAGTCGCTCGCGGAGTGGATCGCCATCTCCGGAGCGCCGCGAGAGCGTGACGAGCTCCCGCCCGTCGGCGAGCAGGCGCTCGGCGAGGGCCCGACCAGTGAAGCCGAACGCGCCGGTGATGGCATCGAGCTGTTTGTCGGCCATGTCGGCCTCCCGATAGAACGTGCTACCTCATCGTAGCACGAACACTGGGCGACGCCGGCCCCCCGTTCCGTGACATCGCCGCCGGGTCCGCGTCGTAGGCTTCGTCGAGCCCACGGGGGCTCGCGGCTGGGAGCATCACGCCAATTGGAAACGCTGCTCGACCTGTTCGATGATGCCGTTGCTCGCTTCGCCGATCGACCGGCGGTCGGGATCCGGCGCGATGACGGCACGACCGAGAAGTGGACATACCGCGAGCTCGACCGTCGCTCCCGGATCGCGGCCTGGCGGCTCCGCGCGCTCGGCCTCCAGCCGGGCGATCGCGTGCTCACGTGGTCGCCCTCGACGCCCGAGCTGCCGGCGGCCTATCTCGGAGCCATTCGCGCTCGTCTGATCCTCGTGCCGCTCGATCTCCGGATGTCCGCCGAGGCGATCGAGGGCATCGTCGCCAAATCCGGGCCCACGCGCCTGCTGCTCGGCACCGGCCGCGACGCCCCGGACCCGCGCGAGGCGGGCCTCGAGGCGTTCCCGACGACGACGATCGAGGCCATCGCAGCCGAGCCCGACGCCTCGTTCCCCCCGGACTGGGAGGCCCAGGTCGCCGCCTGGCCGCGCCCGGCCCCGGACGAGCTCTTCGAGCTGATCTTCACCTCGGGGACGACCGGGACGCCGAAGGGCGTGATGCTGGCCCACGACAACCTCGTGGCCTCGATCCAGTCGTTCCATCGGATCATCCCGCCGCTCGATCACCGGATCGTGTCGCTCCTCCCCCTCTCCCACCTCCTCGAGCAGGCGGTCGGGCTGTTCTACGCGCTGTCGGTCGGCGCCGATGTCCTCTACGTCCGGAGCCGCAGCCCGCGCGTCATCTTCGACGCTCTTCGCGAGCAGCGAGTCACGTCGATGATCGTCGTGCCCCAGGTGCTGGACCTGTTCTGGAGCGCGATCGAGCGGGAGGTCGAGAAGTCCGGTCGGACGAAGGTCTTCGATCGGCTTCGCCGAATCGCTCGACATCTTCCGCTGGCTGCCCGGCGGGTCATCTTCCGAAGCGTCCATCGTCAGCTCGGTGGCGGCTTTCGCCTGTTCGTTTCCGCCGGAGCCTTCCTCCCGCCTGCGCTCCAGCAGGCGTGGGAGGACGTGGGCGTCATCGTGATGCAGGGCTATGGCGCGACGGAGACGGGCACCGGTTCGTGCACGACCCTCGAGGACCACGGCCTCGGGACGGTCGGGCGGCCACCCGCCGGTATCGATATGCGGATCGTCGAGAGCGGCGAGATCCAGTTCCGCGGCGCGACGCTCTTCAAGGGCTACTGGGACGCGCCCGAGAAGACGGCCGAAGCGTTCACCGACGACGGCTGGTATCGAACCGGCGACATCGGCCACCTCGACCCGGCGGACCGGCTGATCCTGTCAGGCCGGATCAAGGACATCGTCGTCCTGCCCAACGGCTTCAACGTGTATCCGGAGGACCTCGAGAACGCGCTTCGGATCGCCGGGATCCGGGACTCGGTGATCC
>DAINSJ010000258.1:0-2411 GCA_036741375.1 Candidatus Limnocylindrales bacterium | reverse complement strand
GAGGTGCTGCCGCATGAACCACGACGATGTCCAGGGCTGGCTCGACCGCTACGTCGCCTGCTGGCTGAGCTACGACGAGGCCGCGATCGGCGAGCTCTTCAGCGAAGACGCCGAGTACCGCTACCAGCCGTGGGGCAAGCCGGTTGCCGGACGCGAGGCGATCGTCAAGGATTGGGTGGCGCCGAACGGGGATCCGAGCAAGGCCGACGCGCCCGGTACCTTCGAGGCCGCCTACGCCCCGTACGCGGTGGACGGCGACGTTGCCGTCGCCGTCGGCACCACGACGTACTGGAAGGACGCGACCCGGGCTGAGGTCGTCCGGGCGTACCACAACGTCTACCTGCTGAAGTTCGACGCCGACGCCAAGTGCCGCTCGTTCACCGAGCACTACATGGAGCTTCCCAAGCCGAAGGCGTAGGGCCGGGCCCTCGCCCCCGGACGGCCTCGAGATCGCTCAGAGGAGAGGCGCGATGAGCGCGGCGGCGCGACCTGCCCCGTCTGACTCGACGGGCCGGTATGCGATCGGGCGGTCGATCTCCTCGGCGATTGCGGCAGCGATGACCTCGGGCGGGGAGGTGTCGTAGTCCATCCTCCGGCCCGCGCCGTATCGCTGGAGTCGGTGGTGGACGTGGCGGCTCTGCTCGAAATGGTTCCTCAACGGGAAATACAGGAACGGCCGCCGTGCCGCGGTGAGCTCCATCGTCGTCGTGAGGCCGCCCTGGACGACCGCGAGGTCACATGCGGCGAGATGCTTGTAGAGCTCGGGCACGTATGCCCGAAGCTCGACGCCCGCCGGAGCTGCGAGGCTCGCCGGATCGATCCGCGGCCCGGCAACGGCGATCATCCTGAGACCGTTCACCTTCCGCGCGGTCTCCGGGTAGCTGGCGACCACCCGTCGGAGGAGTGATTCCCCGACGCCCGATCCGCCTACGGTCACGATGACGACTCGCTCGTCGGGCCGGTAGCCCAGCTCGGAACGAAGCTCGTCGCGCGCGGCGACATACGGAGCCGGGTCGAAGCCAGTGATGTAGCCGCTGAAGTCGTAGTGCCGCTCGGTCCAGTCGCGGATCACCGGCAGGCCGGGCCCAAACTTGTCGGGCACGATGTCGTCTGGGTCGCCGACGAAGATCGCCCGGTCGCGCACCCGAGGGAAACGCTCGACGTGCTCGATCATCTCGGCGTTGTAGTCGGCGGCCACGTAGGCCTCCCGATCGCCGCCGGCCTGCATCGGGAGCCAGCCCACGAAGTCGGTCATCCAGACGAATGTGGTGTTCTTCAGCTCGGGATTCTCGTGCAGGTAGTAGTCGACCTCCCAAGCCTCGTCGCCGATGACGAGGTCGTAGTCGCCGGACTCGACCGCATCGTGGAAGACCATGAAATTGCTGACAAGGATCTCGTCCATTCGCCGGATCGCCTGGAACGCATTGAGATTGTGCTCGGACGACTCCGCCGTGATGTGAGCTGATTCCGACGCGAGCTCCGCCGACAGCGGATGGATCCGCTCGCCGCGCGTCTCGAGGACGGCCGTCACTGGATGCTGGGCGAGCCAGTCGATCTCGAGGTCCGGATGCAGCTTGCGCAGCTCGTCTGCGATCGAGACATCGCGCTGCGCATGCCCGAGCCCAATCGGCGACGAGATGTAGAGCGCCCGACGTCCGCGACGCAGGGACCGGGTCCAGGTCACGCTATCAGCGGACGGCACGGTCGACTGCCTCCAGGGAGCGGATGAAGTCGCGGATCACGAGATTGACTTTGACCGGGTCCCGGGCATTCGGCAGGTGGCCGCCCCCGGTGATCGTCGCGAGGCGGGCGCCGGGGATCGCCTCGGCCAGCGATATCCCGCGGCTCGGGCCCGTAATCGCATCATCGAGGCCTTGGATGACGAGCGTCGGGCAGCGGATCTCCGCGCACATCGCTCGGATGTCAGCCTCGCCGATGGCCGGCTTGTCGTTGGTCAGGATGAGCGTCTCAGCGTCAGTCTCGGAGCCCCACCCGACGGCGTCCTCGATCTGCTTCGTCGAATGTGGCTCGGTGAAGCAGTTCGAGAAGAAGAATTCGAGGAACCCGTGATAGTCGCGGCGCCAGGAGTGCCGGTTGTACCGGGTCCAGCCCTCGTCGAACCCGAGGTCGGCGTCGAAGTCGATCGCTCGCTCGGGGCGCGGTTGGCCGAGGGGGACGGACGGCGCGATGAAGACGAGACCAGCGACTCGATCCGGCTGCCGCGTTGCGGCGACGATCGAGCGCTGCGCCCCGAGTGAAATCGACACGACGACCACGCGCTCGACATCGAGCTCGTCGAGGATCGCGACGATGTCCTCGCCGAATTCGCGCTCGTCGTAGGCAACGGCGTCGGCCGGCCGATCGGATCGCCCGTTGCCCCGCGGGTCGAACGTGATGACACGGTGGCGACG
>DAINSJ010000257.1:0-2415 GCA_036741375.1 Candidatus Limnocylindrales bacterium | reverse complement strand
GGACGCTCCGCGCCAGCCGCTGCCCGGGACCGACGTTCGAACCGAACCGACTAGACTTCAGCGTGTGACCGAACTCACCGAGCGCGCCGTCGCGTCGCGCGTGCCATCCCTCGCCGACGAGAAGCTCAAGATGCTGAGCCGTCGCGATCCGCTGACGGTGCGGCCCGGCACGTCGCTCCAGGAATGCCTTCGCCGGATCCAGGAAGCGGGCACCGGCGACTCGGTCTTCGTGACCGAGGACGATGGCCGGCTCGTTGGCGTCCTGACCGAGCGCGACATCTTCGCGAAGCTGACCGGCACCGAGGTCGACCTCACACAGCCCGTCGAGAGCCTGATGGTCGACCACCCCTGGACCCTCCACCTCAACCAGCCGATCCGGCACGCGATCGACCTCATGCAGACCGGGCGGTACCGGAACGTCCCGCTCGTCGACGACGACAACGTGCTCGTCGGCGTCGTCCGGCCGGTCGACGTGCTGAAGTACCTCGCCGAAGCCTTTCCGGAGGAGCTCCTCAACCTGCCACCGCGACCGCACCAGCGGATGGCCACCGAGGAGGGTGGCTGAGGCGATGGCGACCCGCCGATGACCACCGAGACCCCGCGGCACACCGAGCACCAGCTCGAACGCGTCACGATCCGCTTCGCCGGCGACTCCGGCGACGGCATGCAGTTGACCGGAACCCAGTTCACCCGCAACGCCGCGGCCTTCGGCAACGACATCAGCACCTTCCCGGACTACCCGGCCGAGATCCGGGCGCCGGCCGGCTCCCTTCCGGGTGTCAGCGGCTTCCAGCTGAGCTTCTCCAGCACGGACATCCACACGCCGGGCGACGCGCCCGACGTGCTGGTGGCGATGAACCCGGCGGCACTGAAGGCGAACTTGGGCGAGCTCCCGCCGGGTGGCGCGCTCGTCGTCAACGAGGACGCGTTCACCGCCGGCAACCTCCAGAAGGTCGGCTACACCGCGAACCCGCTGACCGACGGCTCGCTCTCGCAGTGGAACGTCTTCCCGGTGCCCGTCTCGACGCTGAACAGCCGGGCCCTCGAGGGGATCGGCCTGACCAACAAGCAGGTCGACCTGACGAAGAACTTCTTTGCGCTCGGGCTGATGTTCTGGCTCTACGAACGGAGCATGGACGCGACGCTGACCTGGATCGACGAGAAGTTCTCGAAGCGGCCCGAGATCGCCGAGGGCAACAAGCGAGCGCTCAAGGCCGGCTACAACTTCGGCGAGACGACCGAGATCTTCCACGAGCGCTACATCGTCCCGCCCGCCAAGCTCCGGCCGGGCCACTACCGGAACATCACCGGCAACGAGGCGACGGCCCTCGGGTTCGTGGCGGCGTCGCAACTGGCGAAGCGCACGCTGTTCTACGGCTCGTATCCGATCACGCCCGCGTCCGACATCCTGCACCAGCTCGCGGGCTACAAGAACTTCGGGGTCAAGACGTTCCAGGCTGAGGACGAGATCGCGGCCATCGGCGCGGCCATCGGGGCGAGCTACGGCGGCGCGATGGGGATGACCGGGACGTCGGGACCGGGGTTCGCGCTGAAGAGCGAGGCCCTCGGGCTCGCCGTGATGGTCGAGCTGCCGCTCGTCGTGATCAACGTTCAACGCGCAGGGCCGTCCACTGGCATGCCGACGAAGACCGAGCAGGCCGATCTCCTGCAGGTGCTGTTCGGGCGCAACTCCGACTCGCCGCTCGCGGTCGTCGCGCCCGCGACGCCGTCGGAGTGCTTCCAGTACGCCATCGAGGCCTGGCGGCTCGCGCTGAAGTACATGACCCCGGTCGTCTACCTCTCCGACGCGTTCCTGGGGACGGGCGCCGAGCCATGGTCGATCCCGGACGTCGACGACCTGCCGTCGATCGCCGTCCCGAATCGCACCGAAGCGAGCGGCTTCTACCCGTACCTGCGCGACGAGACGACCCTCGCTCGCCCGTGGGCCGTCCCGGGCACGGCCGGCCTCGAGCACCGGATCGGCGGCCTCGAGAAGGCCGACGTCCTCGGCAACGTGAGCTACGACCCCGACAACCACCACCGGATGCAGCTCCTGCGACAGGCGAAGATCGCCGGCATCGCGGCCGACATCCCGCCGCTCGACGTTTATGGGCCTGCCGAGGGCGACCTCCTCATCCTCGGCTGGGGCTCGACGTACGGCGCGATCCGGAGCGCGGTCGAGCGGCTTCAGGAGCGCGGCGCGTCGGTCGCCCACGCGCACATCCGACACCTGAACCCGTTCCCGGCGAATACCGGTGACGTCCTGCGGGCCTACAAGCGGGTCCTCATCCCGGAGCTCAACCTCGGCCAGCTGCTGATGCTGATCCGCGCGCGCTACCTCATCGATGCGGTCGGCTATAACCGGGTCCGGGGCAAGCCCTTCAGGATCGCGGAGATCGAGGCGGAAGCCGAGCG
>DAINSJ010000256.1:0-2420 GCA_036741375.1 Candidatus Limnocylindrales bacterium | reverse complement strand
GATACCGTTCAGCAAGCGCGGAGGAACCGTCGATGGGCTCTCGAGATCGACCCAGCCGCGAAGCCAAGAAGAAGCCGAAGGACCGTTCCGCGATCCCAAAGGTGCAGCCGCTGTCGGAACCGCCGATGAACGTCGAGCTCATTCGGAAGCCGCGCAAGCCGCGCCACGAGGACGAGGACCGGGACGAAGCCTGATCGCTCATGCGGACAGCGCGTCCGCTCTGTCGGTCAGCCGGACATGGACAGGAGCGTGACGCAACGATGGCGGTAGTCGACCAGCGAATCGGCGAACGGGCTTTGGCAGAGCGGGGGAAGGCGGTCGACGCCGCAATCCTCTCGATCGAGAAGCAGTTCGGAACGGGGTCGATCATGAAGCTGGGCTCGGCCCAGCGGCAGCAGGTCGACTTCATCCCCACGGGCTCGATCGCCCTGGACCTCGCGCTCGGGGTCGGTGGCATCCCGCGGGGGCGCGTCACCGAGATCTTCGGGCCCGAGTCGTCGGGCAAGACCACGATCTGCCAGCACGTCATCGCCGAGGCCCAGAAGAAGGGCGGTGTGGCCGCGTTCATCGACGTCGAGCACGCCCTCGACCCGGGTTATGCGCGGGCCTGCGGCGTCAACGTCGACGAGCTCCTCGTGAGCCAGCCGGACACGGGCGAGCAGGCGCTCGAGATCACCGAGACCCTGATCCGCTCCGGCGGGATCGACGTCGTCGTCGTCGACTCGGTGGCGGCACTCGTGCCCCGCGCCGAGATCGAAGGCGAGATGGGCGACTCCTTCGTCGGCATCCAGGCCCGCCTCATGAGCCAGGCCCTCCGCAAGCTCACCGGCGCGGTGAGCCGCTCGAACACCTCGCTGGTCTTCACGAACCAGCTCCGCGAGAAGATCGGCGTCATGTTCGGCAATCCCGAGACGACACCGGGCGGTCGGGCCCTGAAGTTCTACGCCAGCGTCCGGCTCGACATCCGGCGCATCGAGACGATCAAGAGCGGCACGGAGTCGATCGGCAACCGGTGCCGGGTCAAGGTGGTCAAGAACAAGGTCGCGCCGCCGTTCCGGGTGGCCGAGTTCGACGTCATGTACGGCGAGGGCATCTCGAAGGAAGGCGGCCTCCTCGACGTCGGTGTCGCGATGAACGTCGTCGACAAGACCGGCGCCTGGTTCACGTACGGGGAGACGCGCCTCGGCCAGGGTCGCGAAGCGTCGAAGGACTTCCTTCGCCAGAACCCGGCGATCGCCACGGACATCGAGTCGAAGATCCGGTCCAAGGTGACCGAGGTGGCCCTCCCGGTCGAAGGCATCGCAGAAGCCGAGTAGTCGAAGCCGTCACTCGGAGCGCGCGTGACGAACGTCCGTTTTTCGCCAAATACCAGCCCCCGTGGTGTTGGGCGCGAGCCGCCGCGGAATTGCGCGGGGTCTTGTCCCGGCCCACGCTCGGCTCGGGATGAAATCCGTGACTAATGGGCCCTCGACAGCGACTTGGTGCCGTCTTGAACCACCGTGATTAGTGGCTGATAGAAATCGCCGCCAGGGAGGCGTCCGGCGGGAGTCGTTTGCGGATCGCCGCGCTCGGCACGCGGAGATCGGCGACCCCGAGATCGTCCTCGCGGCGGCGCTGCGCTTCCTCGAGGTTCGCCAACGCTCGGTGGCCGAGGTGCGCCGGCGGCTCTTCTCGGCCGGCTATCGAACCGAGCTCATCGACGGCACGATCGAGAAGTTGCTCGGACTCGGCATCCTCGACGACGCCTCGTTCGCGCAGACCTGGGTCGAGTCGCGTGACCGGGCCCGGCCGCGCGGCGAGCGGGCGCTCCGGCGCGAGCTCCAGGTCAAGGGCATCGACCGGGCGATCGTCGACGAATCGATGGCGGCACGGCGCCCGGAACTTGGCGGTGCCGATGACCCGGACGTCGCCGCCGCGGAGGCCCTCCTCCGACGCCATGCCTCGACGCTGGCCCGAATCGCCGATCCGCGGAAGCGGCGCCAGCGTGCTTATGCCCTGCTGGCCCGCAATGGCTTCGACCCCGAGATCGCCTCGAGCCTCGCGGCGAGAGTCGAAGCGTCTGGATTGGATCGCGTCGACGAGGGTGACGCCCCCGACTGACAGAACGCCGCGATCTGGCCCCATTTCCAGGTTTTCCGCGCCCAGGGTCCGCCACCTGCCGGCGCCCTCATTCGCTTGTGAATTGGAATTGCGTCGAGCACGCTCGCCGAGCGAGTGGTTTCGACAGATTCGACCGTAGGTTCAGCGCGCTCGAGCGATTTCCAATTCGCCCCTGCATATGAGGCGCCAGGTTGTCCCCCCGTCTCGCGAGTCGCAATCCCGCGCCGTAGTAGGCTACGCGCTGAGTCCGGAGACACCCTGCGCAGGACCTCTCGACCCGACTGCACATGACGCGTCCGACCTGCCCTGGTCGGATGGGA
>DAINSJ010000255.1:0-2434 GCA_036741375.1 Candidatus Limnocylindrales bacterium | reverse complement strand
TGCGCTCTTCGACCGGCTCGCTCTTCGTGATCGCGAGCTTCCCGTCGGCCACATCGATCTTCACGGTGTCACCCGCGGTGAACACCGCGAGCAGCAGCATCTCGGCGAGCGGGTCGGCGATCTCGTTCTGGATCGCGCGCCCGAGCGGCCGCGCGCCGAAGTTCGTGTCGTAGCCGACCGTCGCGATGTAGTCCTTCGCCTCGTCGGTGACGACGAAGGTCATCGCCTGCGACGCGAGCTGCTTGCGCACGCCCCCGAGCTCGATCTCCACGATCTTGCGGATCTCCGGCTTCGTGAGCGGCTGGAAGACCACGGTCGCATCGATCCGGTTGAGGAACTCCGGCCGGAAGAAGCGCTTCATCTCGTCGTTGACGCGCTCCTTCATGTGCTCGTAGGCGGCCTGGGTCTCGGGGTCGTCGCCCTGGCCCTTCGAACGGAACCCGAGCGCGCCCTCGCTCTTCAGCATCTTCTGGGCGAGGTTGCTGGTCATGATGATGATCGTGTTGCGGAAGTCGACGGTCCGGCCCTTCGCGTCGGTCAGGCGGCCTTCGTCGAAGATCTGCAGCAGGATGTTGAACACCTCGGGGTGGGCCTTCTCGATCTCGTCGAGCAGGATCACGCAGTAGCTCTTGCGGCGGACGGTCTCGGTGAGCTGGCCGCCCTCTTCGTATCCGACGTAGCCGGGCGGCGACCCGACCAGCCGCGACACGTTGTGCCGCTCCATGTAGTCGGACATGTCGATCTTCACCATGTTGTCCTGGTTGCCGAACATGAACTCGGCGAGGTTCCGCGCGAGGTGGGTCTTCCCGGTCCCGGTCGGACCGACGAAGAAGAACGCCCCGATCGGCCGGCGCGGGTCCTTGAGCCCGGCGCGGGCCCGGCGGACCGCGCGGCTGATCGTCTTGATCGCTTCGTCCTGACCGATGACCTTCGCGTGCAGCGCCTCTTCCATCTTCAGGAGCTTCTGGGTCTCTTCCTCGGCGAGGCGGCGCACCGGGATGCCGGTCCACATCGAGACGACCTCGGCGATGTCCTCGTCGGTCACCTCGGGCCGCTGCTGCGACTGCGCGAGGAGCCAGTCGGCCTTCGCCTGCTGGAGCTTGTCCTGCTGGACCCGTTCGGCCTGGCGCAGCGTCGAGGCGAGCTCGTACTGCTGGGCCTCCATGGCGGCTTCCTTCTCGGTGCCGACGCGGTCGAGCTCCTTCTGGGCCTCCTTCATCTCGGCCGGGAGGGTCGAGTAGCGGAGCCGGACGCGGCTCGCGGCCTCGTCCATGAGATCGATCGCCTTGTCCGGGAGGAACCGGTCGGTGATGTAGCGGGCCGAGAGCTCCGTCGACGCCTTCACCGCCTCGTCGGTGATCGAGACCTTGTGGTGGTCCTCGTAGCGCGAGCGGATGCCCATGAGGATCAGGACCGTCTCTTCGATCGTCGGCTCCTCGACCATGACCGGTTGGAACCGCCGCTCGAGCGCGGCGTCGCGCTCGATGTACTTGCGGAACTCATCGAGCGTCGTCGCGCCGATGCACTGGAGCTCGCCCCGGGCGAGCGACGGCTTCAGGATGTTCGCCGCGTCGACCGCGCCCTCGGCGGCGCCCGCACCGACGAGCGTGTGCAGCTCGTCGATGAACAGGACGACGTCGTGGGCGTGGCGCAGCTCTTCGATGATCTTCTTCAGGCGCTCCTCGAACTCGCCGCGGTACTTCGTCCCGGCGACGAGCGAGCCGATGTCGAGGGTGAGGACGCGCTTCCCCTGGAGCGTCTCGGGCACGTCGCCCTTCACGATCCGCTGGGCGAGCCCCTCGGCGATGGCGGTCTTGCCCACGCCGGGCTCGCCGATGAGCGCCGGGTTGTTCTTGGTCCGGCGGCTGAGGATCTGGATGACCCGCTCGATCTCCTTCTCGCGGCCGATGACCGGGTCGAGCTGGCCGGCCTTCGACATCGCCGTGAGGTTCACCCCGAGCTGATCGAGGGTCGGGGTCTTGGAGCTGCCGGACTTCGCGCCGGCTCCGGCCGTCTCCTGGGTCGCCGGGTGCTGCTGGCCGAGGGTCGCGATGACCTGGTGGCGGACCTTCTCGAGCGACACGCCGAGCGATTCGAGGACGCCCGAGGCGATCCCCTCGCCCTCCCGGACGAGCCCGAGGAGCAGGTGCTCCGTCCCGACGTGGCTATGGCCGAGCTTGCGGGCCTCGTCGATCGCGAGCTCGATGACCTTCTTGGTCCGCGGCGAGAGGGTGATCTCGCTCGGTGAGGTGGTCGAGTCGCCGCGGCCGATGATGAATTCGACGGCCGTCCGGACCTTCGAGAGCTCGACCCCGAGCGAGTCGAGGACCCGGGCGGCGACGCCCTCGCCCTCGCGGACCAGGCCGAGCAGGAGATGCTCGGTCCCGATGTAGTTGTGGTTGAACCGGATGGCTTCGTCCTGGGCAAGGGCCAG
>DAINSJ010000254.1:0-2482 GCA_036741375.1 Candidatus Limnocylindrales bacterium | reverse complement strand
CGCCGGATGTGGCGCTTCGCGAGCACCATCGCCGCATCGAATCGCAGGATCGGCGCCCGCCGGGCAACCTCGAGGATCACCTCCATGACCGCCTCGCGAACGTCGGCGCGAAGGAAATCGAGCTGGGCGGTGTCGTTCCAGGGCAGGAACGTGCCGTCGTTCCCGTGGTAGATGAACCGCTCCTCGTTCGTGGCACGGTCTCGCCGCCGGAAGACGACGGCCGCTTCCGAATCGTCCCAGTAGTGCTCCTCGAGGGTGATTTCGATCGCCGGATCGGGCGACAGGTTGGGCCCGTTGAACGAGTACGCCGGGAAGGGTGACTCCGGGACAGACAAGAACCGCTCGGGGTCCTGGAGGACCCATCGCGAATCGATGCCCATGTGGTTCGGCACCATGTCGGCGGCCATGCGGATGCCGCGGGCCATCGCCCGCTCGCGCAAGGTGGCGAACGCCTCCTCGCCCCCGAGATCATCCGCGATCCGGTACTCATCGATGGAGTACGCCGAGGCGACGGCATCGACATCACCGCGGCGGCGCTTGATCGCCGCCGATGCCGCGCTCCGTTGCCAGAGCCCGATCAGCCAGAGGCCCGTGACGCCGAGGCCGGCGAGGCGCTCGAGCTCCTCGTCGGGAACGTCGGCCAGGGTCGAAATGCGGCGTTCGTGGGAGCGAGCCAGCTGCTCCAGCCAGACATACGTTGACTTCGCCATGAGGACGACGCTGGGCATCCACTCCATGTCCGCGGAGAAGGCCTCCGGCTCCGCGTCCAGCCCCCGGAAGCTCGGCGTCTCGGTCCGGAGCGGGCTCCGCGGACCGCCGGCGGCGACCGCTGCCGCCGCAGCTCGAAGCTCCATTGCTCGCGATTCCTCCGCGAGGACGTCGATGGCCAGCGCGAGGCGGTTCGCGAGGAGGGGGTCCTCCTCGAGGAGGTCGGCCCAGTGGCTCCGGACCCACTGGAGCTGCGCGACGAGCGAGCCCGGGGCGTAGAGCATCGGCTGTCGGAGGCGCGCCGGGAGCGGCGGCCTCGAACGCCGTCCCCCGCCCCGGGATCCAGCTGCGGCGTCATCGGACGTGGCCCGACGCGAGCCCCGCGAACCGCGGCCGCCGAGCTCGCGCTCGACCGCCGCGATGACTCCGTCGTATGGCGTCTCGGCGCGAAGCGGTCGATCGTCGATGAGCTCGCGAACCGGCGCAGCGGCCGGGTTCTCGTTCAGAGCGGCGAGGACGAGGAGATCGCCGAGGACATCGGCCGGTGGTGTCGCGCGATCGCCGAACTCGCGACGCCAGGCCTTCGTTACGGTCGAGACCTCGCTACCCAGCGAATGCTCGAGCCGTGCCGTCGCGCCCTCGAGGTCGGCACGCC
Source organism: Candidatus Limnocylindrales bacterium (assembly GCA_036741375.1). Lineage (GTDB taxonomy): Bacteria > Chloroflexota > Limnocylindria > Limnocylindrales > CSP1-4 > UBA5189. The sequence goes on along the minus strand of DAINSJ010000254.1, from coordinate 1,119 downwards.
CCGTATTCCGCTCCTGCTCGACGACCCGGTGCAGCACGGCATTCATGACGGCGAGGCCCGTGACGTCACCCGCGCCCACGGGCAGGTCGCGCCCGACCCTGCGCCGCGCCGTCAGGCGGGCCGCGATGCGCCGGGCACCCGCGGCGTTGCCCGCGTCGAAGGTGCCGTCGCCCGCGACCAGGGGCGGTTCGATCTTGTGGCGTCTGCGCGCCGTGCGCGCCAGGGTTGTCGCCCGCATCGGGGCGAAGGATGTCACGCGCGAGCGGCGGGCATTGCCTCGGCGACCGGAACGGTCATGGGAACGGGCCGGCCGGCCAGGGCATTGGCGATGGCGCGTCGGAGCAGCTCCAGTCCGGCCGGATCGAACTCGTACGTCCAGGGCCGGACACGCTCCGGGCGATCCAGCGTGGCGTCGAGGCCCTTCGCGAGGGCTTCCCGCGACATGAGGATGATGTCGGCGGTCCGATCGACCAGCGCGAGGCGCTCCGAGTCGTCGATCGTCGCGGCGATCAGCTCGACCCCGCGGGTGCCGGCGATCGAGAGGGTCTCTGCGATGTTCTCCGCGCCGCGGTCGGACGCACAGACGACGCCGACGCGGGTGCCTTCGGGCAGCGCCGAGATCTCGTGGACGAGCTCGACGTAACCGGGCCCTACGAGCATCGCCACGACAGGCGCCTTGCCACCGACCAGCGCCTGGGCCTCGTCGGCGTGGAAGGTCGTGGTCGCGACGAGGTCGTAGTGGAACCGATCGAGGCGTTCGGGGAGCTCCTCGAGCAGCGTGCCCTCGGCCTCGATGCTGCCCGCGAACTCGGCGTTCAGGCGCTCCGCGTCATAGCCGGCATCGGCGGTCGTGCACTCGGCGAAGAGGACGCGGACGAGCTCGCCTGGGCGCTTCCGCTCCGATGCGGCCGCAAACGTCGCCGCGGCGACCTCGTCGGCGGCGAACCCGGCATGCGCCGCCCGGCGCAGCATCTCGGACACGATCCCGGCCAGCGCCTCCGGGCGGCCGCGGTGCGGCGGGTGATCTGTGACGACCGTGCCGGCGCCGTAGCGGCTCGCGACGTAGCCCGCGTCCGCCAACCGGCGATACACGGCCCGGATCGTGTTGGGGTTCACGCG
>DAINSJ010000253.1:0-2489 GCA_036741375.1 Candidatus Limnocylindrales bacterium | reverse complement strand
ACTCGTTCATGAACCTCGGGGCGTTCGCGGTGATCGCCGCGCTCCAGAAGCGGGCCGGGGTGACGTCCAACCTCGAGACGTTCGCGGGGCTCGGCCGGCGCGAGCCGTGGCTGGCGATCCTCATGACGCTGTTCCTGCTCTCCCTGACCGGGATCCCGCCGACCGCCGGGTTCTTCGCCAAGGCGTACGTGATCCTCGCCGCCGTGCAGGCGTTCCAGGCTGGCTACGGCGCCCTCGGGTTCCTGGCCGTCCTCGCGGTCCTGAACGCGGCCGCAGCGGCGTTCTACTACCTCCGTGTGGTCGTCTACATGTTCATGCGCGATTCGCAGACTGAGGAGGCGCCGCTCGTCCACGGTCGCCTGCTCTGGGGTGGCCTCGTCGCCGCCACCGTCCTCACGATCCTCCTCGGCCTCGTGCCGGGTCCGCTCCTCGACGTCGTCAGCCAGGCGGCCAGGGCCATCAGCTGACGGTCACGATCGGGTGACCTTCACCCGGACCAGCGGGTCGTTTCGGAGGAATCCAGACCTGCGCTAGGCTTTTCCACATGAGCGCCATCGCCCATCGGTTTCGAACGCGCCTTGTGCCGGCGCTGCTGACAGCCTTCGGCGTTGCCCTGCTCGCGACCGGCCTGCTGTCGTACACGACTGCGGTCGAGCCTGGGCCCGTTGCGCTCCCGCTCGCGTCATACCAGCCGCTGCCCACGATCAGCGTGGTGCGGCTGCCGAACGGCTCGATCAAACCGGATCCAAGCTTCCCAGCCGACCGCGTCGCGACGCGGGTCGTCATTCCCAAGCTGCAGATCGATCTGCCGGTCATGCTCCAGACCGCGAACTATGGCGAGTTTCCGCTGTGCGACGTGGCGCTCTACCAGCCGCTGCTCGGCCAGCCCGGGCAGGGCCGGGCGACGTACATCTACGCCCACGCCCGCGACGGGATGTTCCTGCCGCTCCTGATCGCATCGCTGGTCAACAACGGCCAGCGGATGATCGGCTACGTCGTCGAGGTCTACACGAGCGACAACTACGTCTTTCTGTACACGATCGCCGAGGTCCATCGGCACGTGAAGGACCTGAACGATGCCTTCGCCGCGACGACCGAGCGCCTCTGGCTCCAGACCTCGGAGGGCCCCTACAGCAACGCCCCGAAGCTGCAGATCGTGGCGAACTTCCTGTCGGCCTCGAAGACGGACCCGGCGAGCGCCCATCCGGAACCCCACCCGCGCATCTGCGTCTGAGGCGGCCTAGATCCAGTCGATCCGGCGGAGGATCAAGGCGGCGGCGACCGCGATGGCGACGATGACCGCTGTGACGCTCCAAAATCCGAGAGCCTCGCCTCCCGAGAAGGCGAGCCCCGCCTCGCTCATCCCGAAGACCCCGGCGATCCCACCGACCCCGGCGAGGATCACCGTGACGCCGGTGAGCCGCTTCATGATCGTCGAGAGGTTGTTGTTGATCGTCGAGAGGTAGATCTCGACCGTCGCGGCGACGAGCTCCCGATCGGTGTCGAGCTCGTCCGTCAGCCGGATGATGTGGTCGTAGATGTCGCGGAAGTAGATGACCTCCGAGTTGTCGATGAGGGCCAGGTCGCGGTTGGTGATCTCGTTGAGGATCTCGCGAACCGGTGAGACCGCCCGCCGGACGGCGATCAGGTCGCGCTTGAGGGCGAAGAGCTCGTCGAGCGTCCGGCGATCTGGCCTGTTGACGACCTCGTTCTGGAGGCGGTCGACGACCTCCTCGAGACGGTCCGCGAACGGGAAGTAGCTGTCGACGATCTTGTCGAAGACGGCCCATAGCATGTGGTCCGGGCCGGCGCGCATGACCGATTCGAGGCCGCCACGCGTGTGGCCGCCGGCGCGAGGGTCCCAGTCGACCGGATGAGCGCTCAGGAGGAAGCCGTCGCCGAGCACGAGGTCGATCTCCCGCGTGACCGCGGTGCGGCCCTCGTAGTCGAGCACGAACAGGACGACGTGGACGAGTCCGTCCGTGGTCTCGACCTTGGCCCGCTGGTTGCCCTCGACGATGTCCTCGGCGATCAGCGGATGGAGGCCGAGCGATGCCGCGATCCGCGCGACGAATGCCGGCGCGGGCGCCGTGAGATCGATCCACACGACCGTTCCTTCGGCCTTGGGATCGGCCGGACCGCCGGGTTCGAGAGCCGCGATTGCCTCCTCGCCCGTCCATTCATGGAGCTTGCCGTCGTGGACTGTGGCGACGCGGATCTCCTCGGGCGCGCCGGGGACCGTCGCGAGGTCCTCCTGGAGCGCCGCGTCGATGAGCGGCTCAGAGTGCGTATGCGGCGCCGCCATCGTCCTCCTCATCGGTCCCGCCGCCAGCCGTCGTGGCCGGAGCCGCGCCGAGAATACGCCGCTCCAGCGTCAGCGCCGGCACGAGCGCGATGGCCATGACCGCGGCGGCGACGAGGAACACGCCCACGAGGATCTTCGCGGCTTCCGCGGAGGCCCAGCTCTCGAGCGCCTGGACGACGAGGCC
>DAINSJ010000252.1:0-2521 GCA_036741375.1 Candidatus Limnocylindrales bacterium | reverse complement strand
CGATCGGGCTCGTCGACCCCGGCGGCGATCCGGAGCAGCGTGGTCTTGCCGGCGCCGTTCGGGCCTACGAGTCCGACGCGATCGCCCAGGGCGAGGGCGGCGTCGATCTGGTCGAGGATCACGAAGGTCCCGACCTCACGCGAAACGCCCTCGAGTCGCAGGACCGACATCAGCCGGGCTCCGGGGGCGTGCCCGCGCCCGGGAACCGGCCGGCGCTTGGGGTCGCGCCGGCGCTTGGGACCGTGCCCGCGCTCGCTCGCGCCGCGGCGCGGCGACTCGCGGCGGCCCGGCGGGTCCGTTCCGCCCGCGATCGGCTCGCGGCCTCGGCCTCCTCCCGAGGCGTTCGCCCGAGGCTGCCCTCGCCGTCGAGCTCGGTCCAACGCGGCCCGCGCTTGCCGGACGTGCCGCGCCCAGGTCGCGGCACCATGCCGCGGAGGATCGTCGCCGCTCCAACTCGATCGGCCGGCGACAGCCGCTGGCACCACGAGCAGAAATGCGTGGCCCGGCCGCCCACCACGATCCGGCGGATCGGACGTCCGCAGCGCGGACACGGCTCACCGGCCCGCTGATAGACGTTCAGGCGCTCCTGCATCGAGCCGTCGCCGTCGGGCGCGGTGTAGTCGTCGATCGAGGAGCCTCGTCTCTCGACCGCCTCGGTCAGGATCCCGCGGATTGCCCGGTACAGCCGACCCTCATCGGCCGGTCGAAGCGTGGCCGCGGAACGCAACGGGTGCAGCCGCGCGGCCCAGAGCGCCTCGTCGGCGTAGATGTTGCCGATGCCGGCGATGAACGACTGGTCGAGCAGGAGCGGCTTCAGGCGTCCGCGCCGCCCCCGGATCCCCTTCCGAAACAGGCGCGCGGTGAATGCCGAATCGAGCGGCTCCGGACCGAAGCCCTTAAAGCCTTTCGGCCCGCCGAGCTCGCCGCGCAGGTCGCCGCCGGGCCCGTCCCGTCGGGCCAGCCCGATACGACCGAACTTTCGGATGTCGCGGAATCGAAGCTCGCGGCCGTCGTCGAACGCGATCACGTGGCGGACGTATGGATCCTCCGGCCGCTCCGCCGGAACGACGAAGAGCTGGCCCGTCATCTTGAGGTGGATCGTGATCGCGCTGTCGTCGTCGAGATCGAGGACGACGAGCTTCGCGCGGCGCGACGTCGCGACAATGGTCCGTCCCCGTACCGCCGCGTCAAAGAACTCGGGATCCTGAGATCGCAGCGTGCGAACCCACGAGTTCCTCGAGCCCGAAATTCGGGCACCGACGACCAGCCCGCGAAGATCGCGGGCCACGGTTTCGACCTCGGGGAGCTCGGGCATCTCAGCGCGGGCGGCCTACGCGACCCCGGCGATCGATTCCGCCGGAGGCTCGTCGGCTTCGGCCGCGATCGCGTCGGCCCGGGTGACGGGCGTCATCGACTCCCAGTCCGTGCCGACCTTCACGTCGACCGTGAGTGGAACGTCGAGCGGGAGCGCGTTTTCCATCGTGTCGCGGAGGATCGGGATGAGCGAGTCGACCTCATCGCGCGGGACCTCGAGGAGGAGCTCGTCATGGACCTGGAGGAGGATCCGGGCCTTCGAGCCCTCGGCAGCGAGCCGGTCTGCGAGGTGGATCATCGCGATCTTCACGATGTCCGCGGCCGTGCCCTGGATCGGCATGTTGATCGCCATCCGTTCGCCTGCCCCTCGGAGGGCCGGATTGGCGGCGCGCAGCTCGGGGATCGCGCGGCGTCGGCCGAGAAGCGTCGTGACCGCGCCGTCGCGACGCGCCGTCTCCTTCATGTGGAGCATGTAGTAGCTGATCCCGGAGTACGCCGCAAAGTACGAGTTGATGAACTCCTGGGCCTCCTGGCGGCTGATCCCGGCCCGGCTCGACAGGCCGAAGTCGCTCATCCCGTAGGCCAGCCCGAAGTTGACCATCTTGGCCATCGATCGCTCGTCGGCCGTCACGTCGGCCGCGTCCTTCTTGAGGACCCGAGCCGCCGTCTCGCGATGGATGTCGGCCTGCCTCGCGAAGGCATCCTTCAGGTGCTGGTCCCCAGATACGTGGGCGATGATCCGCAGCTCGATCTGGGAGTAATCGGCCGCGACCAGCACGAGATCGGGCTCGCCGGCGACGAACGCGCGCCGGATGCGCCGGCCGAGCGGCGTCCGGATCGGGATGTTCTGCAGGTTCGGGTCCGACGACGACAGCCGGCCGGTCGCGGCGACCGCCTGGTGGAACGTCGTGTGGAGCCGCCCGTCCGATGCCATGAGCGATGGCAGCGCCTCGACGTATGTCGAGCGGAGCTTTGTGTAGCCGCGCCATTCGAGGACGGGGTTGATGACCGGGTGGACGCCGCGCAGCTCCTCGAGGACGGAGGCGTCGGTCGAGTAGCCGGTCTTCGTCCGGCGGCCCTTCGGCAGGCGGAGCTCCTCGAAGAGGATGTCCCCGAGCTGCTTGGGCGAGCCGATCGTGAACTCGTGCCCAACGGCGGCGAAGATCTCGCCCTCGAGCCGCTTGATCTCCCGCTCGAACTCGGTGTC
>DAINSJ010000251.1:0-2559 GCA_036741375.1 Candidatus Limnocylindrales bacterium | reverse complement strand
TCGTGGAAGGGCGGCGCGAATTCCAGCGCGCCGGACTTGCTGGCCTTCCAGCCGTGGACGATCAGGAGCGTCGGGCCACTGGGTCCCGAGCCGTTCGCCGCGGGGATGTACCAGCCGGCCAGGCGAACCCCATCGGGGGTCACGACGTTCGTGCCGGCCTCGACGCCGACCACGCTGCACTTCGTCTTGTCGGGATTCGTGGCCGTGAGGCGGGCATCATCGGCTTTGTCGTAGTTGATCGCCTCGTAATCCCAGCCGTACCGATCGGCGGGCGTTCGGCAATCCGGGGCGGTCACGACAGCCTCTGTGAAGTCCGCCGAGCCGCTGATCGCCGCGTAGGTCCCGTAGCCGAGCAGGCCGAGGACAATGACGACGCTCACGACGATCGACACGCGGCGCGCCCAGTGCGGCCATGACCGCCAGGCGTCTCGAGTCGCTACGAGCGGCGGTCGGGGCGCGCCAAGGGCTGTGCCTTCGACGAACGCGACGGCGAGCAGGACGGCAACCCCAATGGCCGCGAGGTACCAGAACGGGCCGCTGTCGCGAGGAAGATCAAGGCCGATCGTCACGCCATGGAACACCACGGTCGCGGCCACCGCGACCCAGACGAGCCGCGCCCGGCGAGCGACGGCGCCGGCGATCAAGCCAACCCCGGCGACGAGGACCCACGACCAGCCGGCGCCCCCGAACAGCAGGGCAACACCGATCCGACCGATCACGACGACCAGGAAGGTCGCGACCGCTCGAACGACCATGGAATCCCCGGAACTCGCCTCGGCCCGAGCTGCGACCGTCTCAGTCACCTTGATCATGCCCGCCCTCCTATGCCCGCATTGTCGCCGCTCGCGGCCGGCCGGTCATCGCGATCCACGCGGTAGACGCGCCGCCGAGCAAGTTGGGACGCCCGAGGCCATCGTTCACCCGTTCCTGGATCGCGAGGAGCCGATGGCGCACCGGAGGACAAGCGAGCCGCCTCGCCTCCGCCCGTTGGATCGAGCCACGATCCAGGGTGACTCCCTCAATGAGTCCGCCGGACGCCTTTTGCTCATTCGATGAGCCCGCCGCCCGACGGCGCCACGTCGGATGGGTCCAGCCGACGCTTCGGCGGTCGATTCGCCCGATGGCCGAGCATCACGACGGAGGAGCGCGATCCCGTCGGTCGTAGCGCTCATCCAGTGAGCAGCGGTAGTTGAGGCTGCGCCGGGCCACGAATCGAAGAGCCCGGGCCGATGGCCCGGGCTCGTTGTTGTTGCGGGTGAGGCGGACTAGAAGTCCATGTCTCCGCCGCCGCCGTGGCCGTGGTTGCCACCGGCACCGGCTGCCTGCTTCTCCGGGATGTCGGTCACGAGCGTCTCCGTCGTGAGGACCATCGCGGCGATCGAGGCGGCGTTCTGGAGGGCGGATCGCGTCACCTTGGCGGCGTCGACGATGCCCTTCTTGAACATGTCGCCGTACTCGCCCTTGAGCGCGTCGTAGCCCTCGCCGGCCTTGAGGCTCCGAACCTTGGCCACGACGACCTCGCCGGACTGTCCGGCGTTGTCAGCGATCTGGCGGGCCGGGGCCTCGAGCGCCTTGCGGACGATGTCGACGCCGACCTGGGCGTCACCATCGAGCTTGAGCTTGTCGAGGGCCGGGATGGCCTGCAGGAGGGTGGTCCCACCGCCGGCGACGAGGCCTTCCTCGACGGCCGCTCGGGTCGTCGAGAGGGCATCCTCGATGCGGTGCTTCTTCTCCTTGAGCTCGACCTCGGTGGCCGCGCCGACCTTGATGACGGCCACGCCGCCGGCAAGCTTGGCGAGTCGCTCCTGGAGCTTCTCCTTGTCGTAGTCCGAGGTCGTGTCCTCGATCTGCGCCTTGATCTGGGTCATCCGGGCCTTGATGAGGTCCGGCGAGCCCTCGCCGTCGACGACCGTCGTGTCGTCCTTGGTTGCGACGACGCGGCGAGCCTTGCCGAGGTCCTCGGCGGTGACGGAGTCGAGCTTGCGGCCGATCTCCTCGCTGATCACGGTGCCCCCGGTGAGGGTGGCGATGTCGCGGAGCATCTCCTTGCGGCGATCGCCGAAGCCCGGCGCCTTGACGGCGAGGACCGACACGGTGCCACGGAGCTTGTTCACGACGAGCGTAGCGAGGGCCTCACCGTCGACGTCCTCGGCGATGATGAGGACCGGCTTGCCCTGCTGGACGGCCTTCTCGAGCGCGGGGAGCATGTCCGCGACGCTGGAGATCTTCTTGTCGGTGATGAGGATGACGGGGTTCTCGAGAACCGCCTCCATCCGATCCGGGTTGGTCACGAAGTAGGCCGAGATATAGCCTCGGTCGAACTGCATGCCCTCGGTGTATTCTTTCTCGAGGCCCAGGCTCTGGCCTTCCTCGACGGTGATGACGCCGTCCTTGCCGACCTTGTCCATCACCTCGGCGATGATCTCGCCGACCTCAGGATCCGCGGCGGAGATCGCCGCGACGGCCGCGATCTGCTCACGGGAGTCGACCGGGCGCGAAACTCGCTTGATCTCGGCGACGATCGTCTCGACGGCCTTCTCGATGCCGCGCTTGACGACC
>DAINSJ010000250.1:0-2573 GCA_036741375.1 Candidatus Limnocylindrales bacterium | reverse complement strand
CGCATCAGGCGGGGTTGGGTGTGGAGGGGTCGGACAGGTCGTCCGTGGCGGCGCCGGGTCTCAGCCCTCCTTCGCCTGCGCGCGGACATGAAGGATTCGCTGGATCGTGGTGATGGTCGCGAGGACGATGATGATGCCGAGCGTCCAACCGAGAATGCCGTTGCCGCCGCCGGGGATGCCTTCGCCGAACACGTGGTAGTCGACGCAGCCGCCGACATTCGCCGGGCACATCAGGACCGTGTCCGGGCCGACGCCGCCGGCGATACCGGCTCCGATCAGGCCGATCGCCAGGATCAGGAGGCGGACCTCGCGCGGGGCCAGGCCGACTGCGGCCAGACCGCTGCCCGAAGCGAAGCCGAGGCTCTCGGCCTTGGCGCGGGTGTAGCTGACCATGAACGCCGCTGCCATCGCCGCAGCCGCGAGGACGGCTCCGTTCGTGAAGCCGGCTTCGACACAGCCCCAGGCAATCCCGACGTAGACGAGGCCTTCGCCCCAGCGGTCGAAGGTCGAGTCGAGGAAGGCGCCGAGCTTCGAGACCCCGTCGGTCGCCCGGGCGAGGGCGCCATCGAACAGATCGAAGATCCCGAAGACGATCAGCAGTACGCCGGCGGCGACCCATTGCTGGTACACGGCGGCGATCGCGGCGACGGCGGTCCCGAAGAAGCCGATCATCGTGAGGGCGTTCGGGGTCAGGCCGACAGCGCCGAGCGCGGTGGCGATCGGCGTCGCGAGATCCCGGACCCGGGCGCGAAGGCCGGGCGAGACGATCGAGCCGGTCACGATGCCGCCCGGTTGGCCCGGCGGCCGATGCCGAGGACCTGCCGCTCGTACACCGCGAACGCCTCGAATGCCTCCGGCAGGAGGCGAGATACCGTCTCGCGGCCGGCGCGGCGGGTCTCGATGAGTCCGGCGTGTCGCAACCGGCCAAGGTGCCACGAGACGAGCGGCTGGCTGAGCCCGACATGCTTGATGAGCTCGGAGACGCTGGCGTCGCTGTCGGCGAGGCGTCGGACGATCCGCAGGCGGTTCACGTCGGCGAGGGCCTTGTGCACGAGGCGCAGGCTGCGGAGCTCGTCGGGCGGATCGACGACCGCGGCGAGCGTGGAGCGCAGGTGGGCGGGCGAAGGGGACAGGGAAAGCTCCGGTTGCACGAGGGCGACGGTACGGCGCCGTATCTGGCGCCAATGGATCAATCGCGGTTTATATCAATATCCATTGATTGCACCGGATCTGTCAAGCGCGAAGCGGTGCGGGCGCGAGGGGCGGGTCCGGCGACGGCCGTGTTGCGACGAGAGCGCCTCTACACTCCGGCCGATGACGCGCGGTTCGGCGCTGGTGCTCCTGGCAATGCTCGGCGCGGGCGTGTTCCTCGCCGGGCTGGAGCTCATGGTGACGGCGGTCGCGCTGCCGTCGATCGTCGTCGACCTCGCGGACTGGTCGGCGCTCCGGACGGCATCGTGGATCGTGAACGGCTACCTGCTCGCCTCGATCGTGACGATGCCCCTGGCCGGGCGAATCGCCGATCGATGGGGGCCACGGCGGCCGTTCCTTGCGGCACTCGCGATCTTCGCGGTCGGTTCGCTGCTCGCCGGCCGCGCGCAGTCCCTTGACGAGCTCATCGCGGCTCGGATCGTGCAGGCCATCGGCGGGGGCATCCTGATCCCGGTCGCGACGTCCGGGGCCGCCGAGGTCTTCGAGGGCCACGCCAGGCCGCTGGCGCTCGGGGTCATCGGCGGCCTCACGTTCCTCGGCATGGCGACCGGGCCGTTCGTCGGCGCCTGGATCATCGGCTCCGTGCATCCCTCGGCCGTGCTGGACGCGGCGGGCCTGCCGGGGGCGCTTCGAGACGCGCTGGACGCGCCGTGGCGCTATGTCTTCTACCTCAACGTTCCGATCGCCCTCGCTGCGCTGGTCCTCGCATGGGCGGCGTCGACGGGCTGGCACGGCCCGACGCGGGCGGGGAGGACGGACGTGCTGGGGGCGACGGCTTTCTCGATCGGGCTCGCGGCCCTCCTCATTGGCCTCACCCTGGCCGGGAGCGACCAGATCGCGGGCCTCGATCCCGCGCTGGTGATCGCCATCTTCGGGCTGAAGGCGGTCCTCGGGATCGGCTTGGCCCTCCGGGTGGGCCTGCTGCGGTCCGACCCGTTCATCGATCCGCGCTGGTTCCGGTCGCGCTCGTTCACGTCCGCGACACTCATCTCGCTCCTGACGGGCTACGCGTTCGCCACCGCGATCATCGGCGGCGCGGTATTCGTGGATCGCGTGCTGTACGGCGGACCGGACGTCCAACGGTTCGCCCTCGGGTCCCTTGCCGGCGCGACCGCGCTCGGCGCGCTGGTCTCGGGGCTGGTCCTGCGCCTGCTGGGACTCCGCGCAACGACCACGATCGGGCTGATCCTCGGGATCGTCGCGCTGGTGCGGATGGCCGCCTGGTCGACCGGGACCGGCCTCGTGGAGGTCGCCGGCTGGCTCGCCGTGTTCGGATTCGGCTTCGGGCTGACCGTGACGCCGCGCTCGACGGCCGCCGTGGAGGCCCTCGGGCACCGGGCCTTCGGGATCGCCTCGGCGAC
>DAINSJ010000249.1:0-2587 GCA_036741375.1 Candidatus Limnocylindrales bacterium | reverse complement strand
TAGTCGAAGGGGTAGATGATCGCGGCGTCGACGAGCTCCTGGAGCGTCGGCTCGAGCTCGCTCATGGGCCGGTCGACCATCCCGGCGAGGACATCGGGGCTGAAGCAGCGCCCGACGACGGCACCGGCACGCGCGACCGTTTGGGCGTCTTTCGAGAGCCGCCCCAAGCGAGCCAGAACGGCGTCGCCGATGGTGTCCGGGACGTGCGCCTCGCGGATCCGCTGACCGTCGGTTCGGGCATCGTCGTCGAGAACCGCGAGGAGCTCCTCGATGTGCAACGGAATCCCGTTCGTCCGTTCGTGGATGGCCTCGACGACGTCCCGCGGCGCGGGGAGCTCGCCACCGAGGATCAGGGTCGTCGCGACCGCGGTCTCCTCGATCGTCAGGGGTCGGAGCCGCGCTTCCTCCGCATGACGCTGGCTCAGCAGCCGGGCTCGCCATTCGCGATGGATCGCATCCGGCGGGAACTCGTCGGCTCGATAACCACCCAGGAGGAATAGCGGCCGATCGGCTGCGTGGCGGGCCAGCTCGCCGATCACCTCGAGGCTCAGCTCGTCCGTCCAGTGGAGGTCGTCGAAGATCAGCATCGTCGGCCGGTCGATCGCCTCGAGGATGCGGTCGGCGGCCGAGCGAACGATCAGCCGCCGCGCGCCGAGCGCGTCGCCGTCGTGCTGCCCGTCGATGGCCAGGAGATCCTCCGAGAGGTTGCCGAAGTCCGCGTTGCCGCGCATCCCGACCGCCATCTCGCGGATCGATGCGAGGGGCACCTGGTGGTCCTGGGGTGCGACGGACCCGCCGTCAACACGGAGCCCGGCGGCCTCCGCCTTGCGAATCGCGGCCCGAATCAGACGCGTCTTCCCGAGCCCCGCCTGGCCCGAGAGGAACAGCGTTGTGCCCCGGCCACGGGCCGCCTCCACGATCCGGGCGTCGACCAGCTCGAGGATCTCGTCGCGGCCGACGAGGATCGGGCAGAGGACGGGACGTGCCGAGTTCATGCCCGGAGTCTACGACTCGTCGTCGAGGCGTCATCGGTCGAACGACCGATGGTCCGTAGCAATTCTGGGAACGCCACCCGGTCAGGGGTCTGATGACGCGGGTCGACCGCGCCGCCACGGTCATGGCCACGGTCCCCAACCACGGGAACCAAACACAGGAGGTGGCCATGGCCAAGTTCATGGACGTCCATTCGGGGTTTGTGGGCGTCACGGCAGAGCAGCTGAAGGAAGCCCACGAGCGCGACCTCGCCACGCAGGGCGAGGACAACGTGAGCTACGAGCGCGCCTGGATGGATCCGGTGTCGGGCAAGGTGTTCTGTCTCGCGACAGGCCCGGACCGCGACGCGGTGATGCGCGTGCATCAGCGCGCCGGCCATCCGACGCCCGAGGTCTACGAGCTTCTGGTGGAGGTCTGAGATGAAGAGATTGCTTGTTGGGCGACGGCTTCGGGCCCTTACGGCCCTGTCCTTCGCGTTCGCGCTGGTACCGGCGTTCGCGGGACTCACGACGGCGGCCGGTAAGGCCGACATCGCGGCCGTGCGCCAGGTCACCGAGCGCTTCCACGACGTCAACGCGGCCATCGCTGCTGGCTACGTCCCGTTCTACACCTGCACCGAGCAGCCCGGCGTCGGCACGATGGGCCAGCACTACGTGAAGCTGTCCCTGGTCGGCGACCCGGCCGTCGATCCACTCAATCCCGAGGCGCTCGTCTACGCGCCGACGCGCGCTGGCGGCCTCCGCCTCGTGGCGGTCGAGTACGTGACCTTCGCTGCCGACTGGCACACCGCCTTCGGTGCGGCGAACCCGACCGTCCTCGGCCAGCCGATGCTCTTCCGCGCGGCGGGCAACCGCTATGGGCTGCCGGACTTCTACGAGCGGCACGCCTGGCTGTGGCAGGGCAACCCGTCCGGGACGTACGCTGACTGGAACCCGGACATCACCTGCCTCGGCAACGGCGACAACGGGGGCTGACCAGGCATCCCACTCGGCATCCCTCGCCTCGCAGACGGCCGGCTCATCGAGCCGGCCGTCTTTTCTTGTACCAATCGCCCGGCGATACCATCGCTCGATGTTGACCCTCGACACGATCCGGGCGGCGCCCAAGGTCGTGCTGCATGACCACCTCGACGGTGGGCTCCGGCCCGGGACGGTCATCGATCTGGCGGCGGAGTTCGGCTACGACGGCCTGCCGACGACCGATCCCGACGACCTCGCCGCCTGGTTCCGCCGCGGCGCGGACCGGAAGTCGCTCGAGCTCTATCTCGAGACCTTCGAGCACACCGTCGGCGTGCTCCAGCATCGGGACGCGATCATCCGTGTCGCCGCCGAATGCGCCGAGGACCTCGCCGCCGATGGTGTCGCTTATGGCGAGGTTCGCTACGCGCCGGAGCTGTCGACGAGCCTCGGCCTGAGCCTGGACGAGGTCATCGACGCAAACCTCGAGGGCTTCCGGCTCGGCGCGATGCGGACGGCCCAGGCCGGCCATCCGATCGTCATGAAGATGCTGGTGACGGGCATGCGGCAGTTCGCCCGGTCCGTCGAGGTCGCGAAGGCGGCGGTCCGCTGGCGCGATGCCGGGACGGTCGGGTTCG
>DAINSJ010000248.1:0-2606 GCA_036741375.1 Candidatus Limnocylindrales bacterium | reverse complement strand
TCGTCTCGAGGTCGGCTCGCGATCGCCAGATGGTCATGATCCGGACCTCGCCGTGGCCCGCGTCGAGGGCGTAGGTCGCGAGGATGCTGGGCGGCAGTCCGGCCGTGATGACGGCGCGATACGCGTCGAAGAAACCGGGGACCAGATCGGCGGCAAACTGGCCGGTCACGATGCTCACGACAGGTGGGTCGGTCCGGTCGTCCACGGGCGAGATGGAACGAGGCCGAGGGAACGATGGCTGCGAGGGAAGCCTCCGGGGGCCCCCATCGTCCCCCCGCGAGGGTTTCGGCTCCAGGGTCTCCCTCCTTTTTCCAACGCTTACGAGCTGCGACGACGTTGCCACCCGAAAGCCGATGTGGTGGTCTTGGAGCAGTCCGGCGGTCGGGCTTTGGGGACCGTTGGCGCCGAGGGTCTGGGACCAATGCCGTGCGGAAGGTGACCTGAGACAACGGCGGCCCCGGTATGGTGGGCACAGCTCGACGCGAGGGGTCGCGGCGATCACAGCCTCCGATCTGGTTCCGAGGCCGCACTCATCGAAACAGGAGACCCGCAATGCCTATCCACAGGTTCCGCACCCTTCGAGCTGCCGCGATCGCCTTCGTGGCGCTCTTCCTCGTCGCCAGCGCGGCGTTCGCCTCGGGCGCCCTGCGCACCAGCGTCCTCTCCTCGGGCCCAAACAACGTCACAACCGTCGGCGCCGAGGCGACTGACCCCGCGCAATCGCCTGAGGCCACGGACGTCCCTGAGGCCACGGACGGACCCCAGGGGACCGACGCACCCGAGGCGTCCGATGTGCCCGAGGCCACGGACGCTCCTGAAGCCACGGACGTCCCTGAGTCCACGGATGCTCCTGAGGCAACGGATAGCTCCGACGTGAACCAGGACGGCGATGCCCAGGGCGAGGACCAGCAGGGGGACACCAAAGACCAAACTGGCCCGGCTCAGACGTCGCAGCCCGAAGCGACGGACTCGCAGTCGGGCAGCGAGTCCAGCGGCGATGGCTCGGGTGACGGGTCAGGCGGCGACTCCGGTGGGGGCGGCGACTGAGACTGCATCGGGGTACTCCGCCGCTGTTCTAGCCGACGGCCCCCGAGGACTACCATCGTCGGGTCCGGGGCAGATGTTCGAAAGAGGAGGAACCCCATGGCGAAGTACATCGTGCTCGGCAAGTTCACCGATAAGGGCCGCCAGGAGGTCAAGGGCGTGCCTGAGCGGCGGCAGCGAGGCCGCGAGGCGGTAAAGGAACTGGGCGTGACGTTCGAGGCCTACGTGACGATGGGCCGCTATGACCTCGTCTGGGTGGCCGACGCGCCCGACGACGAGTCGGTGGCGAAGTGGATCATGACCCTTGGCGCCACTGGCTTTGTCACGACCCAGACCATGCGGGCCTTCACCGAGAGCGAGGTCGACGCGCTGACCGCGAGCGTTTCCATTCCGCCGCGGTAACTCGCCGTCGATTTCGCACCCAGCGCCGACGTCAAGCGGGATGGCCGTGTTCTGTGGTCCGTTGGTCGCTCCTCGGCGAGATCGGCGACAAGCGGCTCTCCCGCTCGGCCGCTGCGTTCACGCTCGCGCGATCGGGAGAACACCCGGACAACGGCGGCGCGACGCGACCAGCCGAACTACCCGGCCGCCTCGCGGCTCGTCTGCACGAGCGCAAAGAGTTCGACGGGCTCCGCCAACCCCTTGAGGATGTGGGTTCCCCGCGACTCGAACTCCAGGCCTGACCCTGCGGCGAGGTCGCGGGTCGTGCGGGATACGAACACCTCGCCGGCGCCTGCGGCGGACATGACCCGCGCTGCGGTATGGACGGCGATCCCGCGGACGTCCGTCGTCGTCAGCTCCACCTCGCCCGAGTGGAGGCCCACCCGGAGCTCGATGCCGAGGCCGGCGGTGGCCTTCACGATCCCCGCCCCTGCCCGCACGCCCGCAGCAGGCGAGTCGAACACGACCAGCAATCCGTCTCCTGTCGTCTTGATCGCGCGACCGCGGAACTTGTCGATCTGGCGCTGGGCGCGGTCGTTGTGCTCCGCGATCAGCGACCGCCAGGTCACGTCGCCGAGCCGGGCCGCGGTCTGCGTCGAATCAACGATGTCCGTGAACAGGACCGTGGCCACGGTCTGCTTCCCGCTGGCTGCGTCAGACGCGGCGAAGTAGCGACGACCCGCGAAGTCGACGGAGACGTAGGGCTCATCGCCGACGACCCAGGCGTCGTGTCCCGGGGGGACCTCGAACAGGTCGCCCGGCCCGAGCTCAAGTTCGGGTCCGTCAGACATCGCGACACGCAGCCGGCCGGAGATCACGAGACCTTGGTGGAAGACCTCGCACCACTCCGTCCCGACCACGGGCTGGGTGTCGGTCGACCAGCGCCAGCCCGGCTCGAATACCTGCCGGCCGATCAGGGTGTCGCCGAGATTGAAGATCTCGGTGTGGCCCCTCGGGAACTCGCGGACCTCATCGGGTCGGTCCAGGTTCTTTCGGCGGAGTGGCAAAGGGCTGTCTCCGACAGGATGACCGTCGCGTGCCCGCGGGTCGGCGCCCGCCCGCCAATCATCCCATCCGAGTCCGATGTGCGCAGCCCCTCGTCCGATGCGTGACATTCAGAC
>DAINSJ010000247.1:0-2663 GCA_036741375.1 Candidatus Limnocylindrales bacterium | reverse complement strand
CTCGCCCCCGGCGACTCGATCACGTGCACGGCCAGCCACACGATCGTCCAGGCCGACCTCGACGCCCGCCATTTCCTCAACACCGCATGTGTTGACGATGGAGCTGGCGGCGCGACCGAGGCCTGCGACGACGCCGATGTCCCGGCTCACACCGGCGGCGGCGCCGGCGAGACGATCATCCCGACCCAGCCCCCGACGAACGGCATCTTCGGTGAGAGCTCCGGGCCGTCCAACAGCGCCTGGCTGTTGGTCATCGCGCTCGGCTTCTTCCTCGGAGCGGTCGTCACCCTGTCCCCCGCGCGAGTGCGGCGCCGTCGCTGATCGCGTGATCCTGAAAGGGAGCTGATCTCCAAAGAAGGCCCGGAGAGATCCGGGCCTTCTTCGTGTCCAGCTTCAGGCGGTAAGGGCAGACTTGGCGGCCTGGACGAAGCCTCGATGAACGGCTGCGCGCGGCCAGGTCACCCGCTTCGAGCCGCCGAAATCGCGATGGGCCGCGACGGCCGCGGCGAACGCGTCCACGAACCCCGCGGCGGCGAGCGGGTCGAAGCCCGGCTCCCACCAGAGCCCGATGATCTCAATGGACTTGCTTCGTCGCTCGATCCTTGGCTCGATCCGTCCGACGAGCCGATCGCCGTACAGGATCGGGAGGACGTAATAGCCCCAGCGTCGCTTCGCGGCCGGAACGTAGACCTCCCACAGGTAGTCGAACTCGAACAGGCGACGGAGCAGGTCGCGGTCCCAGCACAGCGGATCGAGGGGCGCCAGGAACGCCACGCCCGGAGCGTGGCCGCCGGGAGGGGTACCAGAGGCGATCTCGCGCTCGGCATCGTCCAGCAGGGACACGTCGCTCGCGACCACGTACCGCTCGCCCTTCAGGCCGTCGACCGCGACCGGGACGAGCGCACCCCGAGCGACCAGCTCCGCCCGGAGCTCGGCCTTCTCGCCGGCATGGCGATACGTGCCGACCCACAGCTCCTGCTGCCCGCTCGTGCCGATGAGGCCTCCGCCTCGATAGCGCGACAACATCCGGTGGAGACGCTGCTCCTGTTCCGGGACCCGGGTCGCGAGGAGGTCCGCCGGGAAGAGCCGCTCCACGAGGTCGTACACGCGAAGGTTGCCCTCACGTCGGGAGATCCCGAGGATCCCTGCCTGGGCGAGGCCCTCCAGGATGGCCCGGACCTGGTTCGTCGGGCGCCAGTACCAATCGATCGCCTCGCGCGGCCCGACCTCCCGCGGGAGCAGCGGGCCGCCGTCCCGGATCCGCGTCAGGAGCTCCTCGACAAGCGGCGCATGGACGTCGAAGGCTTCCCCTTCGCCCGAGAGGCGAGCGTGGTTCCGGTCCCACGTGAGCCGATACCAGGGCATCTCCGCGGTCGGCACGATCGAGAGGCCCTTGTTGTAGGTCTCGTAGAGGCGGCGGTCCTCGTACAGCCAGTGATCCGTCCACTCGCGCCGGTAGCCGGCGATCCGCGCGAGCAGCACGAGGTCGTGGTTGCGGCCCGCGATCTCGAGCGGGTCGAACTGCAGGGAGCCGAGCCGGTCCACGACGCGAAGCACGCTCTCGGGCTCCGCCGGCAACGACCGAGGGGGCGCCAGCAAGTGGCGAATGACAAGGAACCGGCGCGCGACATCGCGCGAGATCCGGCGAGGCTCGCTCAGGCCAGCGCCTCCTCGAGGCGCTCGATGAAGGCCGCCTGTGCCGGGTGGATCCGGCGTCGGGCTTCTGCCGCGCCGAACCAGGCTACGCGGTCGATCTCCGGGATCACGAGGCGACGCCCCGATCGTGGGGGCCATTCGATCTCGGCTTCGTTCGAGGTCGCTCGCGCCGGATCGAGGTCACCCTCGACCGCCCACCCGTGGACGACCTTGCCGCTCTTGAGCATGACCTCGCCGAGCGAGAGGGGTGCCCGGTCCGGATCGACCGAGATCGTAGCGAGATCGAAGCCGGTCTCCTCCGTGAACTCCCGGATCGCGACGGCTGCGAGCGCCTCGTCGGGTTCGGCGATTCCCTTCGGGATCGTCCAGGCGCCCTGGTCACGAGCGGACCAGTACGGCCCGCCCGGGTGGGCGAGGAGGAGCTCCAGGGTGCCTTCTCGCAGCCGGTAGAGAAGGACCCCGCCCGAGACCGCCGAGCTCACTGCCCCGCGGGGCCCTTGTGGTGGTAGTGCCGCCGGTGAGCCTGCAGCTGAACCGCGTCCCCGTCCTTCGGGACGATGCTCACCGAGCCGTCGTGCTCGAGAACAGCGATCTTGACCTGGTCGATCGAGTCGAGACCGTGCTCGCGAAGTGCGGCAACGAGGTCGTCGGGGTCGAGGCCCTCCTTGTCAAGGGCTACCTGGATCCACTTGCCATTCTCGGCAATCGTCGTCGGCGCGAAGTCGAGGATTCGCCGGGCGACCTTCGAGTGCTTACGGACGTACGCGACGATCGCGTTCAGCACGAACAGGGTCACGACGATGATCGCGGCAGCCGTCAGCGACGCGTCGGGCCCGGTGATCGCGGGCTGCAGCGCGTTCGCGGCGAGGAGCACGAGCGCCAGGTCGAAGATCGTGAACTGTCCGAGCTCGCGCTTGCCGGAGAGCCGCAGCGCGACGAGGAACAGCACATAGACCAGGACGCTTCGAAGAACGAGCTCGAGCGGCGAGAGCGTCAGCTGCCACATG
>DAINSJ010000246.1:0-2665 GCA_036741375.1 Candidatus Limnocylindrales bacterium | reverse complement strand
ACAAGGGCATCATCTGCGACAAGTGCGGCGTCGAGGTCACGCGCTCGAAGGTCCGGCGTGAGCGGATGGGCCACATCCAGCTCGCCAGCCCGGTCAGCCATATCTGGTACTTCAAGGGCACGCCGTCGCGCTTGGGGATCCTGCTCGACATCAGCCCCCGCAACCTCGAGCGGATCCTGTACTTCGCGCTCTACATCGTCACGGGCGTCGACGAGGACGTCCGGAAGCGGTTCTCCGCCCAGATCGAGGAAGAGGCCGCCGGCCGCGGCGGCAAGTCGGGCGAGCGCCTCGGCGAGCTCGAGGACGAGCTCCGGGCCGACATCGACCGCAACAAGGATGAGCTCACCGCGCAGCTCGCCGCCACGAAGGCGGAGCTCGAGTCGCAGCGGGCCAACCAGACCGAGCAGATCGCAGCGGCGGCCCAGGTCGTCGAGGCCCGCCTCGCCGAGCTGAAGGCAGCCAATGCCGAGGAGACGATCGTCTTCGAGCCGACCGGCGAGGTCATCGTCGCCGCCGGCGAGAAGGGCGGCAAGGCCGCCACCGCGCGCCTCCGGAGCGTCGTCTCGGCCGAGACCGAGCGTGCCAACGAGGCGATTCAGTCGCGCGAGCGCGACGAGGCCCTCGCCGTCGACCAGAAGGTCGCCGACCTGCGGGCGGCCATGGACGAGACCCTCCGCGCCGAGAAGGACAAGCTCAAGGAGCAGGCCCAGGGCCTGAAGGACGACCTGCGCAAGCTCCGCGACGAGCTCGAGGCCATCAAGCCGATGATGACGATCGGCGAGACCGAGCTCCGGGCCCTCGACGAGAAGTTCAACCAGGCCGGTCGTGGCCGCCTGTTCACGTCCGGCATGGGCGCCGAGGCGGTCCGCGACATCATCACCCGGATGGACCTCGAGACCCTCGGACGGGCCCTCCACATCGAAGTCCGGACGAGCTCCGGCCAGCGCCGCAAGAAGGCGATCAAGCGGCTCCGCCTCATCGAGGCATTCCGCCGCTCAGGCACCCGGCCCGAGTGGATGATCCTGTCGGTCCTGCCGGTCATCCCGCCGGATCTCCGGCCGATGGTCCAGCTCGACGGCGGCCGCTTCGCGACCTCCGACCTGAACGACCTCTATCGCCGCGTCATCAACCGGAACAACCGCCTCAAGCGGCTCCTCGAGCTCGGCGCGCCCGAGATCATCATCCGCAACGAGAAGCGGATGCTCCAGGAGGCGTGCGACGCCCTCATCGACAACGGCCGCCGCGGCCGGGCGATCGCGGGCACCGGCAACCACCGCCTCAAGTCCCTCAGCGACATGCTCAAGGGCAAGCAGGGCCGGTTCCGCCAGAACCTGCTCGGCAAGCGCGTCGACTATTCGGGCCGATCCGTGATCGTCGTCGGGCCGGAGCTCAAGCTCCACCAGTGCGGCCTGCCGAAGAAGATGGCGCTCGAGCTCTTCAAGCCGTTCGTCATGCGCCAGCTCGTCGAGAAGGGCTTCGCCCACAACATCAAGAGCGCCAAGCGCATCGTCGAGCGCGTCCGGCCCGAGGTCTGGGACGTCCTCGAAGAGGTCATCAAGGACCACCCGGTCCTGCTGAACCGCGCCCCGACGCTCCACCGCCTGGGGATCCAGGCGTTCATGCCGATCCTCGTCGAGGGTTCGGCCATCCAGATCCACCCGCTCGTGTGCCAGGCGTTCAACGCCGACTTCGACGGCGACCAGATGGCGGTCCACGTGCCGCTCTCGACGGCCGCCCAGGAAGAGGCCCGGACGATGATGCTGTCGACGGCAAACCTGCTGTCGCCGGCCGATGGCACGCCGGTCGTGGCGCCAACCCAGGACATGGTCCTCGGCTGCTACTACCTGACGATGGACGCCCTTTCGTCTGCCTCGAAGTCGGTTCGCGTCTTCGGCGACGAGGACGAGGCGCTCTATGCCTATGAGCTGTCCGCGCGCGGACTCGACCTGTCGCGGGGCCGGAGTGGCGACGGCGCCAACACGGACGCGCACGACGCGCGCGAGGCCGGCACCTTCAAGCTCCACCAGCCGATCGACATCGTCGTCAAGGCGTGGGACGAGGCCGCCGGGGAGCTGCGACCGCAGCGCCTCCGGACGACCGTCGGCCGGATCATCTTCAACCAGATCGTGCCCGACAAGCTCCGCTTCACGGAGCTGACGAATCGCGAGATGCGCCGGGCGGATCTCAAGAAGCTCGTCGACGAGTGCTATCGCCTCCTCGGCCCCGAGGAGACGGCCCAGCTGGTCGATGGCATCAAGGACGTCGGCTTCAAGTACGCCACTCGTGGCGGCATGACGATCGGCCTCTGGGACATCGTCACCCCGACCGACAAGATCAAGCGACTCGCCGACACCGACAAGCAGGTCAACGCGATCGACGGCCAGTTCCAGCGCGGCCTCATTACCGAGGACGAGCGCTACGAGCAGGTCGTCGAGCTCTGGCAGCGGACGACGACCGAGGTATCGGGCGCCATGATGGCCGCCCTCCCCGAGGACAACGCCCTGCGGATGATGACCGAGTCCGGGGCCCGCGGAAACAAGGGCAACATCGGCCAGCTCGGCGCGATGCGAGGCCTGATGGCTGACCCGTCGGGCCGGATTATCGACGTCCCCGTCCGGAGCAACTTCCGGGAGGGCATGTCGGTCCTCGAGTACTTCATCTCCAC
>DAINSJ010000245.1:0-2669 GCA_036741375.1 Candidatus Limnocylindrales bacterium | reverse complement strand
GGCTCATCCGGCGCGCCATCTTCCGGTCCATCGCGACGGTCGGGTCGAAGTCCTTCACCTCGGCCGCGATCCGGACGTCGTGGCCGGTCGTGTCGAAGCTCGTGATCGGGCCCGCCCCCGAGACCCCGGCAACGAGGTTTTGCCAGTACGTCTCGGCATCGTTGCCGATGGGCGTAATCGCGCCCATGGCCGTCACGACGGCGCGCCGGGCAAGATCCTCGGATGGCATCCCGCGGATTGTACCGGTCACGCTTCGCGCGCCCGACGCTACCCTGTGTCACCGTGGACCCAAGCCTCAACGCGCCCTCCGGGCCGACCGACATACGGCCTCGCGTGATCGTCGTCATGCCGGCCTACAACGCGGCGCGGACGCTGCTTCGGACATACCGCGAAATCCCCCACGACGTCGTGGATCACGTGGTCCTGGTCGATGATGTCTCCGCGGACGACACCCTTGCGATCGCGGGCATGCTCGGGATCGAGACGGTCCTGCACTCCCAGAACCGCGGCTATGGCGGCAACCAGAAGACGTGCTACGACACGGCCCTCGCCGAAGGCGCGGACGTGGTGGTGATGCTCCATCCCGACTACCAGTACGACGCCACGGCGATTCCCGCGCTGATCGCGCCGATCGTGCGCGGCGAATACGACCTCATGCTTGGGAGCCGCTTCCTCGGCGACCCTCTTGCCGGCGGGATGCCGAAATGGAAATGGTTGAGCAACCGGTTCCTCACGGGCCTGGAGAATCGGGCCTTCGGGCTCCATCTTTCCGAGTACCACACCGGTCTGCGCGCCTACAGCCGTCGGCTGCTCCAGACGATCCCGTATGCCCGGAACTCTGACGACTTCGTCTTCGACCAGGAGCTGGTCGCCCAGGTCGTCGCAAGTGGTCGCTTCGGGATCGGGGAGGTGGGCGTGCCGACCCGCTACTTCGCCGAGGCCAGCTCGGTCGGGTTCCGCCGAAGCGTCGTGTATGGGCTCTCAACGCTCCGTGTGGTCCTCCGATTCGTCCTCCACCAGCGCGGATTGCGGGTCTCGCCGCAGCTGACCGCTCGAAAGCCGGACGCCTGAGCAACAGCGACGCCAGGGGATCTCACTGGCCGCGACCCTCGACGGTCGTCCGTGGCGCCGTCGGCATCGCCATCTCCGTGGCCAGCCTGGCATTCGTCGTCGGTCGGGTGGATCTCGCGAAGGTCTGGGCAACGCTCAGCACCGCGAACGCGCTGTTCGTGTGGGGAATGCTCGGCGCAACGTGCGCGGATCTCGCGTTCCGAGCCGTCCGATGGCACGTGCTGCTCGGGCCGTTTCGGCGGCTCGGCTACCTCTGCGTCCTCGCGTATCTGCTCGTTGGCTATCTCGCCAACAACGTGCTGCCGGCCCGCCTGGGCGAGCTCGTTCGAAGCCACTACCTCGGCGACCGCGAAGGCCTCAGTCGCGCCACCGTGCTGGGCACCATCGTCGTCGAGCGCGTCGTCGACACCGCGGTTCTCGTGGCCATCGCATCCGTGGCGATCCTCATCCTCCATGTCCGCGGCATCGTGGCGAACGCCGTTCTGCTCGGTCTCGGCGCAACGGGGCTTCTCGTCGTTGGCCTCGCCCTCGCACTGGTCGCGCATCGGCTCCCGTTCGGGGACCGCCTCGGCGCCCGACTGGAGCGCTGGCCTGTCGCTCGCTCGGTCCTGGGCCGACTCGGCTCGGGCCTGGCCGTTGCCCGCCGACCGGGCATCGTCATCCGGGCGATCATCTGGAGCGGCCTGGCGTGGGGCGCGACGATCCTCGGATTTGCTGCCGCGGGCCACGCTGTCGGCCTCGAGCTGACCTGGAGCCAGGCCGCGCTTCTCGGCTCAGGTGTCGCGCTGTCCACCGTGATCCCCGCAGGACCCGGATACGTCGGGACGTTCGAGCTCGCCGGGGTCCAGATCGCGGCCGTGTTCGGGATTCTGCCCGATGCCGCATTCGCCTTGACCCTGCTGGCTCATGCCTCGAGCCTCGTCATCACCTCAGTCGGCGGCGCCGTGGCCCTGATCGCGCTCGGGCCGGGCCGCTCCGTCAATCTCCCGCGTAGCGCTTGAAGATGACCGCGCCGTTGTGGCCGCCGAGGCCGATGTTGTTTGAGAGCGCATACCGTACCGGCATGTCGCGGGTCTCGTCGACGATGAAGAGGTCGCACTCCGGGTCGGGCTCGCGGTAGTTCAACGTGCCGGGCACCTTCTGCTCGGCGACCGACATGACCGCGGCGAACGCCTCGAAGGCCCCCGCGGCGCCCATCATGTGGCCGGTCATCGACTTCGTTCCGGAGATCGCCAGCGAGCGTCGCGATGCCGAGGCGCGATCGCCGAAGACCGTCCAGATCGCCTCTGACTCGCGCGCGTCGCCGACCGGCGTCGAGGTGCCGTGGGGGTTGATGAGATCGACCTCGTCGGCGGGCACCCCGCGGCGCTCGAGGGCCATCTTCATCGCCCGCGCGGAGCCGGTGCCGTGCTCGATCGGCTGGATCATGTCCCACCCGTCGGCGGCGGAGCCGTAGCCGACGATCTCGGCGTAGATCCGGGCGCCACGAGCCTTCGCAAGCTCGAGGTCCTCGAGGAACAGCGATCCCGCGCCCTCGCCGAGCACGAATCCGTTGCGGGTCTTGTCGAACGGTCGCGAGACCGTCTCGAGGGGCTCGC
>DAINSJ010000244.1:1231-2678 GCA_036741375.1 Candidatus Limnocylindrales bacterium | reverse complement strand
ACCTGGGCACTCGGCTCCTTGCGGTCCTGGAACATCCCGAAGACCACGAGCACGGACAGCGTCCAGAACCCGAAGGTCAGGAACGGGAGAATCTCGTCGGAGGGCGTGACCCACGGGTTCTCCATGTAGATGAGGATCGCGGCGGCGATGATCGCCAGCGGCGTTACGTACCTGCGAAGCGTGGACATTTCGCTTCCTATCCCTTCCAGATTGTGCCGCCGTGATCAGCTCCGGCGCGGCACCGACACCTCTGTCACTGATCGGCTGTCCCCAGACTGCCCCTCAGGGGTGCGATCGGGACAGGGCCAATGGCCCCTTCGCGGCGGGCCGCGTGTCCCTTCGGCCATACTCCACGTGTGACCGCTCCAACCTCCACGCCCGCTCGCGAGTGGCGCGGCGCCCTACCGGAGCCGACAAGCCCGGTTGCCGCCGAGCTCGCGCCGTTCTCGCCGGCCGTTCGGGCCTGGTTCGAGAGCGCCTTCGAGCGTCCGACGCCGGCGCAGTCGGGCGGCTGGGCGGCGATTGCGGCCGGACACCACACGCTCATCCACGCTCCGACCGGCAGCGGCAAGACCCTGGCCGCGTTTCTATGGTGCCTCGACCGCCTCGTCCGTCAGCCGTCGCCCGAGCCGACGCGGGCGAACCCCGGGGCCGTCCGCATCCTCTACGTCTCGCCGCTCAAGGCGCTGACGTACGACGTCGAGCGCAACCTGCGCGCCCCCCTCCACGGGATCTCGCTGGCCGCGAACCGCCTCGGGGAGCCGGAGCCGCGCATCTCGGTCGCGAGCCGCACCGGCGACACGCCCCGGGAGGACCGCCGGGAGCTCGCGAAGCGGCCGCCGGACATCCTCGTCACCACGCCGGAGAGCCTCTACCTGCTGCTCACGAGCGCCGCCCGCGAGACGCTCCGCGAGGTCGAGACGGTCATCCTCGACGAGGTCCACGCGATCGCCGGGACGAAGCGCGGGGCGCATCTGGCCCTCTCCCTCGAGCGCCTCGAGCACCTCCGGGCACCGCACGCGGCGCCACTCCAGCGGATTGGCCTCTCGGCGACGCAGCGGCCGCTCGAGACGATCGCCCGCTTTCTCGGCGGCAACGGGGCCGGCCGCGACGTCTCGATCGTCGATGCCGGTAGCCGGAAGCCGCTCGAGCTTCGCGTGATCGTGCCGGTGGAGGACATGAGCAGGCTCGGCGAGGTCCTCCCGCCGGAGGAGCAACCGGGCGGCGACGCCGGTCGCGGGGACATGCGTAACAGCATCTGGCCGGCGATCCACCCGCGCCTGCTCGAGCTGATCCGAGCCCACCACAGCACGATCGTGTTCACGAACAGCCGCCGCCTCGCGGAGCGGCTGGCGCAGCGCCTCAATGAGCTCGCCGGCGAGGAGCTCGTCCGCGCTCACCACGGCAGCATCGCCCGCGAGCAGCGGCTCCAGATCGAGGAGGACCT
>DAINSJ010000244.1:0-1131 GCA_036741375.1 Candidatus Limnocylindrales bacterium | reverse complement strand
CCCGGGCCGCGCCGTTCGAGACGCTCTCGCGGGACGCCCTCGAGGCGGTCCTGGGCATGCTCGCCGGCGCCTACCCGTCCGATGAGTTCGCCGAGCTCAAGGCCCGGATCGTCTGGGACCGCGTGACCGACGTCGTCGAGGGCCGACGCGACGCCCGCGTCGTCGCGGTGACGTCCGGCGGGACGATCCCGGATCGCGGCCTCTTCGGCGTGTTCCTGGCGGGGGAAGCCGGCACGCCGGGCCGCCGCGTCGGCGAGCTCGACGAGGAGATGGTCTACGAGCTCCGAGCCGGCATGCATGGCGACGTCATCGTGCTCGGCGCGAGCAGCTGGCGGGTGCTGGACATCACGCCGGATCGGGTGATCGTCGAGCCGGCACCGGGCGTCCCCGGCAAGCTGCCGTTCTGGAAGGGCGATGCGGTCGGCCGCCCCGTGGAGCTGGGACGGGCGATCGGGGCGTTCGTGCGGGAGGCCGAAGCGGACCTGGCCCACGGCGAACGCGGCCGGGTGGCCCTCGAAGACCGTCTCCAGGCGTCGCACGACCTCGACGAGCTCGCGGCGCGCAATCTCGTCGCCTACCTCGACGAGGAGCGCGAGGTCGCCGGTGCCCTGCCAACCGATCGCCGGGTCGTCGTCGAGCGCTTCCGCGACGAGCTCGGCGACTGGCGACTCGTCGTCCTGAGCCCGTTCGGCGGCCGCGTTCATGCGCCGCTCACGCTCGCGATCGAGAGCCGCCTGCGAGAACGCCTCGGCATCGAGGCCCAGACGATCTGGTCGGACGACGGGATCGCCGTGCGCCTGCCGGAGGGCGAAGGCGACGGCGACACCGCCCGCCTGGCAGAGGTGGAGCGCCTCCTCTTCCCCGAGCCGGACGAGATCGAGGACCTGGTCGTCGAGGCGGTCGGCGGCTCGGCGCTCTTCGCGTCGCGCTTCCGTGAGAATGCCGGCCGCGCTCTCCTCCTGCCCCGGCGCAGACCGGGCTCGCGGACCCCGCTCTGGCAGCAGCGCCAGCGAGCCTCGGACCTCCTCAAGGTCGCGTCCCGCTACGGGAGCTTCCCGATCCTCGTCGAGACCTACCGCGAGTGCCTGTCCGACGTCTTCGACCTCGACGCGCTGCGCGACCTCCTCGGCG
>DAINSJ010000243.1:0-2714 GCA_036741375.1 Candidatus Limnocylindrales bacterium | reverse complement strand
AAACAGCGGCCGTGGACCACGACGTCAAGGGCCGGCAGGTGGACGTCGACGTGGTTGGGATCGAGGACGGTCACGAGGTCCGACCCGACCGCGCCCGACATCGCCGCGAGGTCGTAGGCCCGATAGATCGAGGCCCGGTCGTAGACGTCGTGGGTGCCCGGGATCAGCACGGTCCGGATCCGGGCCTCAACGAGCCGCCTGAGCTGCGAGGCCGCGCGCTCGACGGAACGTCGGGGCTGGACGTTGGAGTCGAAGAGGTCGCCGGCGATGAGGACGAGGTCGACCCGCTCCGCGAGGGCGAGGTCGGCGCTGGCGACGAAGGCTGCGAATTGGCGCTCCCGCTGGGCCGCGGCCTGGTCACCGAGGTCAGCGTGCCGGGCGCCCAGGTGGACGTCCGCGGTGTGGAGCAATCGGAGCATCGTCAGCCTCGTCCCTCCTCATCCCGACATCGCGGCGGAGGGTTCGGCGAGCGAGGCGCCCCCATCGCTCCCCGCCCGCCTGATCGTACCGTCGCCGGCCATTGTGACAGGTCGGCTGGCACGGCTTGGAGGGCCTCGAGGGCAGTATCCGGCGACCCGTTGTACCCTCGGTACGCATTCCACGGGTGCGCCCCGACTCGGGACTCCAGTTCGGCACCCAGGGTCGCGCGGCGCCGGCTTCGGCCGATTCCGCGTCTGCCGACTGGTCCTGGAACGAGCGCTCCTCGCCACCCCACGCGCTCCCGGAGGCTTCTCGTGACCTACGCCGATCGGACCCTGGCCTGTGTTGACTGTGGCCAGGAATTCATCCATTCCGCCGATGACCAGCAATACTACGTGGAGAAGGGCTTCTCCTCGGATCCCAAGCGCTGCGTCAGCTGTCGCGCCAGTCGGCGTGCCGCCCGCGAGGGCGGCTCCGGCTACGGCGCCGAGGACCTCGGCGGACCCCGCGGCTATGAGCGTGGCGGCCCGACCCGCGAGTACTTCGCGGTCCTCTGCTCCGAGTGCGGCAACCAGGCCCAGGTGCCCTTCAAGCCGCGCATGGATCGGCCGGTCTACTGCTCCGACTGCTTCCGCAAGGTCCGCCCGGAGTAGCGCCCTCCGCCCCGAGTAACGCCTCCCCCCGAGGGACGGCGGGAGGCCCGTACACTCCCGGCCATGACCACGAGGCAGCGAGCGACGCTCGCGGCGGCAATTCTCGGCTCGGCGATCGTCTTTCTCGACGGGACGATCGTGACGATCGCCCTGAAGAACATCGGCGAGGACCTGCCGGCCACGATCGTCGGCAAGCTCGAAGGCCAGACCTACGTCACCTCGGGATACCTCGCGACGCTCGCCGCGTTCCTCGTCCTGGCCGGCGCCCTCGGTGATTACTACGGCCGCCGCCGGGTCTTCTTCATCGGCCTCGTTGGCTTCGGCATCACCTCGATCGCCTGCGGGCTCGCGCCGAGCCTCGAGATCCTAGCGGTGGCGCGTGTCGCCCAGGGGATCGCGGGCGCGCTCCTCGTGCCCGGCTCGCTGTCGATCATCACTGCGACATTCGACGGGCCGGCCCGGAGCCGGGCGTTCGGGGTCTGGGCCGCGGCGACGGCGGCCGTCACGACGCTCGGCCCGCCGATCGGCGGGATCCTCGTCCAGGTCGTCAGCTGGCGGAGCGCGTTCCTGGTCAATGTGCCGCTCGTGGCGATCGCGGTCTGGCTGACCCTCCGGTACATGGAGGAGACGCGCGACGAGACCGCCAAGAGCGAGTTCGACTGGCTCGGCGCCGCGGTCGCGGCGGTCGCGATCGGCGGCCTGTCGTTCGGCGCGATCCGGGGCCAGGAGCAGCAATGGAAGGATCCGATCGCCTTCGTGGCCCTCGGCCTCGGGGTGCTCGGGATCATCGCGTTCCCGATCCTGATGGCCAAGCGGCCGCACCCGCTGGTGCCACTCGAGATGTTCCGCGTCCGCGCCTTCGCTGCGATCAACCTCTCGACGCTGCTGATCTATGGCGCCCTCTATACCAACTTCACGTTCCAGGCACTGTTCCTGCAGGGCACCATCGGCTATAGCCCGCTGGCCGCGGCGCTCATCGGCCTGCCGACGGGGATCCTGCTGACGGTGCTCTCGACCCGTGTTGGCGCGATCGCCGGACGGATCGGCGCGCGGCCCTTCCTCGTCGCCGGGCCGCTCGTGATGGCCGGGGCCTTGCTCTGGTGGCTTCGCGTCCCTGCGACATCCACGCCGTGGGTCGCGAGCCTCTCGGACCCCGCCTCGCTCATCCCGCCGACCGCTGCGCTCACGGATCCGCTGCCCTCAGTGCTGCTGTTCGGCATCGGGATCTCGCTGGTCGTGGCGCCGCTGACGTCGACGCTGATGAGCTCGATCCCCGTTCGGAATGCAGGCCTCGGGTCGGCGATCAACAACGCCCTGTCACGGGTTGGTCAGCCGCTCATGGCGGCGGTCGTGTTCATCGCCGTCAGCGGAACGTTCTACACGGCGCTGGCAGCGGCTGTCCCGGGCACGGATGCAAGCTCGAGCGCGCTTCGGACGGCCTTCCAGCCGCTGAATCCGCCGCCCGCCGGCGCCGACCCGCTGCTCGCCGCGGCCGCCCAGATCGCGTCGACGGACGCGTTCCATCTCGCGGTGATCGTCTCGGCGGTTCTGCTCATCATCGGTGCGGTCGTGAACCTGGTCGGCCTGCGTCCCGACGCGGACACGAAGGGAGCGGACCGGGACTGACCCGATCCGCTCCAA
>DAINSJ010000242.1:0-2725 GCA_036741375.1 Candidatus Limnocylindrales bacterium | reverse complement strand
AGAGCCGTTCGGCCCTACGCGCCCGCGAGGCCGCCGATATCCTCGAGCGATATGTGTGCGGTCGTGCGCTCGCGGCGCCGGGTGGTCGTCATCGGTGGCGGCATAACCGGGCTGTCGGCCGCATACGCCCTCGCCTCACGGCCCAGCGCGGACCAGCCGCAGGTAATCGTGCTCGAGGCGACAGGTCGGTTGGGCGGAAAGGTGTCGACCGAAAGGGTCGGCGGCCTGCAGGTCGAGGCCGGTCCCGACGCCTTCCTCATCCGGACTCCAGCCGCGGTCGACCTGTGCCGGCGCCTTGGCATCGGCGACCAGCTCGTCGCGCCGAGCCGCGCTCCTGCGGCGATATGGATTCGCGGCCGGCTGCGCCCGATACCTCGCAATCTCGCGCTGGGCGTGCCCACCTCTGTAACAGGCCTGGCCGGCTCGCGAATCCTTTCCTGGAGCGGAATCACACGCGCGGCGGTCGAACCGCTCGTTCCGCGCCACCGCGTCGATGGCGACCGGTCGGTGGCCGACCTCGTCATCCCACGCTTCGGCAGGCAGGTCTTCGATCGCCTGGTGGATCCTCTCCTGAGCGGCATCTATGCTGGCCGGGCCGATCGGCTAAGCGCCGAGTCGGTCCTGCCGCAGCTGGCCGATCTGGCCCGGACCAATCGAAGCCTGCTGCTCGGATCGCGCACGCTTCCGAAGCCGAGGGCCGGCGCGCCAATGTTCAACAGCCTGTCGAGCGGGCTCGGGACGTTGGTGGCGGCGCTGGAGGACGCGATCCGCGACACGGCCGAGGTCCGGGCGGGCGTGTCGGCCACTTCGGTCCGGATGGAGGCAAACCGGGCGTTCCTGGTTGAAGTGGACGGCAAGGCTCCTTTCAGCGCCGACGCCGTGATCATCGCCGCGCCGGCATTCGCAGCGTCGAAGATGCTCGCCGCGTCGAGTCCCGGCCTGAGTGCCGAACTTGGCGCGATCGAGTACGCGTCTGTGGCGACTGTCGCGCTTGTTTACCCGCGCGAGGCGCCGGCACGGCCCATGGACACAAGCGGGTTCCTCGTTCCGCGCACCGAGGGGCGCTTGCTGGTCGGGTCGACGTGGGTGACCGCCAAGTGGCCGCACCTCGACTCCGGTGACCGGGTCGTCTTCCGCTGCGCGGTCGGGCGTGCCGGCGACGACCGGTGGCAGTCCCTCGACGACCGCCGACTCGCCGACGCCGTCCACGCCGAGCTCGCCGAGGCCATCGGCCTGCGCAGCCCGCCGTCGGACTCCGGAGTCGTCCGCTGGCCGGCGGCGATGCCCCAATACAACGTGGGACACGAAGCGCGATTGCGTCGAGTGGAGGAGTTCTTGCAGGAGCTGCCGGGCCTGTTCCTCGCCGGGGCCGCCTACCGAGGCATCGGCCTCCCGGCCTGCGTCCAGCAGGGACGCGACGCGGCGGAAAAGGCGATGGCACACCTGGGGCTGGGCGTGGAGGCCTTGCGATGAGCCAGGCCGTGGCGGTCCAGCCGAGAGGACATGGGCTCAATTTCGGTGAGCGCCCCATGCTGGTCTTCTGGGAGGTGACGAGGTCATGCCTCCTCAGCTGCCGCCATTGCCGCGCCTCGGCCATCGCGACCGCTCTGCCGGGCGAGCTGTCCGCCTCGGAGGGGCGCGAGCTGGCGCGTCAGGTCGCTGCGTTCGGGCGGCCATACCCGATCCTGGTGATGACCGGCGGTGACTGCCTTATGCGCCTCGACATCCACGAACTGGCGGCCTATGCGGTCGGGCTCGGGATTCCAGTCGCTCTATCGCCCTCGGTGACGCCGCTGCTGACCCCAGAAGCCGCTGTGAGGATCAAAGCTACCGGTGTCCGCGCCGTCTCGATCAGCCTGGATGGCGCGCAGGCGCGCACCCACGACACGGTGCGCGGGGTTCCGGGCCACTTCGCCAAGACGGTGGACGCCCTGCGGATGCTGAAGGGCAGCGGCCTGAAGGTGCAGGTCAACACGACGGTGATGCGCGACAACGTCGAGGAGCTGGCTGACGTGGCGGCCCTCATGGAATCGATCGGCGTCGACATGTGGGAGGTTTTCTTCCTGGTCAGCGTGGGTCGGGGTGAGGACGTCGAGCCGATCACGCCACGGGAGCACGAGGAGGTTTGCCACTTTCTGTTCGACGCGTCGCGCTACGGGTTTGTCGTGCGCACGGTGGAGGCGCCGTTCTTCCGTCGTGTGGTCCGATGGCGTCGAGGGCTCGACGACGACGTCGAGGTCGCGAACGCCTTCGGGCTCGGCAGCCTGTACGGCAGGCTCGAGGCGCGGCTGCGCGTGCTGCTCGGTCCGGGAGTTGCCCGGCCGGCGGCGCAGAGCGCGTCCACCCGCGACGGCAAGGGAATCGTATTCGTCGCCCATGACGGTGACGTTCATCCGGCCGGCTTCCTGCCGGTGACGCTTGGCAACGTCCGCGAGCGGCCGCTGGCCGACATTTACCGCGACAGCGACCTTCTGAACAGGATCCGCGGCGCACAGTTCAGCGGCCGGTGCGGAATCTGCGAGTTCAAGGACCTCTGCGGCGGCTCGAGATCGCGCGCATTCGCGACCTTCGGCGATGCGCTTGCAGAAGACCCGGCATGCAACTACGTGCCGGCCTTGGGTCTCCTGCCGACGACGGTCAGCCGCCGCGCGGCTTGTTCAAGGCCGTGACGTTCAGCTCGAGGGTCAGGAGTTGAGAGCGACTACGCCTGGGCGATTTCCAGCCA
>DAINSJ010000241.1:0-2728 GCA_036741375.1 Candidatus Limnocylindrales bacterium | reverse complement strand
CTCGTCGTTCGGGCCGTATACGACCGAGGCGACGATCCGTCTCGCCGACCGCCTCTCGGCCCTCTCGCCGCTCGAGGACACCGTCGTCTACCTCGGCTCCGGCGGCTCGGACGCGATCGATACCGCGACGAAGCTGGCGCGGCGCTACTGGGATGTCGTCGGCAAGCCCCACAAGACGCTGCTCGTCTCGCGCGAGCACAGCTACCACGGGATGCACGTGATGGGCACGTCTCTCGGTGGCATCCCAGCCCTCCAGAACGGCTACGGCGGCGAGCCCTTCATCAACGAGATCGCTCACGTGCCGGCCCTCGACGTCGAGGCGACTGCCCGCCTGTTCGAGCAGCGGCGCGACGAGATCGCGGCGTTCGTCGGTGAGCCCGTCATCGGTGCGGGTGGCGTCATCCCGCCGACCGAGCACTACTGGCGCGACATCGGCGCGCTCTGCAAGCAGTACGACGTCCTGCTGATCGCCGACGAGGTCATCACCGGCTTCGGCCGGATGGGCGAGCTCTGGGGCACGACCCGTTTCGGCATCGAGCCCGACATGATCGCGTTCGCCAAGGGCGTCTCGTCGGGCTATGTCCCGCTCGGCGGCGTCCTCGTCGGCAAGAAGGTCCGAGCGCCGTTCTGGGACGACCCGGTCCCGGGCGCGATCTTCCGCCACGGGTACACGTATTCCGGGCACTCGGGTGCGGCCGCTGCGGGGCTCGCCAATCTCGACATCCTCGAACGCGAAAAGCTCGTCGAGCGGGTGCGGACCCTCGAACCCGTCCTGGACCGATCCGTCCGCCGCCTCGAAGGCGCCCCGCTCGTCGGCGAGATTCGCACCGTCGGCCTGACGGCCGCTGTCGCACTCGACCCCGAGATCCTCGCGAAGGATCCGACCGCGCCGGACCGTGTTGTGGCCGCCGCGCTTCGCCACGGCGTCGCGACTCGCGTGCTCCGGGCCCACGCGATCCACATCTCGCCGCCGCTCGTCATCACCGAGGCCCAGATCGATGCGATGGTCGACGGGATCGGCAATGCCCTGGAGGACGTTGCGCGGGCCGCCTGAGGCCCGTGTAGAGTCGGCCCATGACCGACGACCTGGGTTCCGCTGACGCCATCGAATCCGCGTTCCGCGCCCGCGGCTATATCGCCGACCGCTCGCTGGCGACCGCCGTCTTCCTCGGGCTCGAGCTCGGCCGTCCACTGCTCCTCGAGGGCGAGGCGGGCGTCGGCAAGACGGAGCTCGCGAAAGTCCTCGCGGCGTGCCTCGGGGCGCGCCTCATTCGGCTGCAGTGCTACGAGGGCCTCGACGTCAACACGGCGGTCTACGAGTGGAACTACCCGCGCCAGATGCTGGAGATCCGGCTCCTGGAGGCCCGCGGCGCGGCGAACGAGGCCACGGCCCACGACATCTTCGGGCCGGAGTTCCTGATCCGCCGGCCGCTGCTCCAGGCCCTCGAATCGACCGATGGCGTCGCACCGGTCCTCCTCATCGACGAGATCGACCGGGCCGATGAGGAGTTCGAGGCGTACCTGCTCGAGATCCTCTCGGATTTTCAGGTCACCGTTCCGGAGATCGGCACGATCCGGGCCGAGCGCCCGCCGCGCGTGATCCTGACCTCGAACCGGACGCGCGAGGTGCACGACGCACTGAAGCGGCGCTGCCTGTACCACTGGATCGACTACCCGACCGAGCAGAAGGAATACGAGATCGTGCTCGCCCGCGTGCCGGAGGCCCCTGATGCGCTGGCTCGGCGGGTGGTCGCGTTCGTCCACCGGCTGCGCGGCGCGGACCTGACGAAGGTGCCGGGCATCGCGGAGACGCTCGACTGGGCCGCCGCCCTCCTGGCCCTCGGGGCCGGCGAGCTGAACGCCCAGATCGTCGACGAGACCCTCGGCGTGGTCCTCAAGTACGAAGAGGACATCCGCCACGTCCGGGGCGCGCGCGTTCGGGAGATGCTGACGGAAGCCCCGGCAGGGCGCTGACCGAGCGCGACCCCGTGTCGACCTCGATGCCACCTGCGGGATCGCCGCTCGAGGGAGCGCGCCTCCTTCGTCGCGCCGTCGGGTTTGGGCGAGCCCTGCGGCGGGCGGGCCTCGGGATCGATCTCGGCGCGGCCGTCGATTTCGCCCGGGCGCTCGAGATTGTGGACGTAAGCGAGCGGGACCAGGTGCGGGCGGCCGGCGCCGCCGTGTTCGTCCGACGCAAGGACGATCTCGTCATCTACGACGACGTGTTCGAGCGGTATTGGCGGCGCGCCATCGGGCTCGGCGGAGACGAAGGTGAGGGGGAGCTCGCTCCGGACGCGGAGGCCGCCGGGGAAGGGGAGCCGCCGGGCGGGCCGCCGGTCGCCGGCGACGAGCGGATCGAGCGCTCGGTGGACGTCGAGGGGACGCCGGTTCCGGGCGACGACGACCAGGCGACCGAGGAGGGCGAACCGGACCTGAGCACGATGTCGCCGGACGCCTACAGCCGGCTCGAAGCGCTGCGCCACCGGGACTTTGATCGAATGACCGCGGAGGAGCTTCGCGACGCAGAACGACTTGTGGACCTGCTGGTCCCGCGCCTCGAGCGTCGCCGAACCCGGCGCTACGAGCTCCATCCGCACGGTCGTCGGCTCGCGCCCAGGGCGATGTTCCGGCGGAATCTCGCGACCGGCGGCGAAATCGTCGAGTGGGTCTGGCGGCGGCCGATCCAACGCCCCCGGCCGCTCCTCGTGATCTGCGACATCTCCGGCTC
>DAINSJ010000240.1:0-2739 GCA_036741375.1 Candidatus Limnocylindrales bacterium | reverse complement strand
CGCGGGGGCGGGCAGGACGGGCACCAGGTCCAGGTGATCCGGAGGTGGTCATTCGCTGGCCCTTCGCGGCGCTGACAGCGCTGGAATGTCCCGGGCGAGTCCATGGGCCGACGCCATTCCACATGATGCGAACGGGATGACGCCTGGTTGGGCGAGCCGCACGGCCATCGGCTCGGCCGGCCGCCTTGTTTACCGCGACATGCGGGTCAAACGCGGGGTTGGGTCGGCCCCGAGCTCCCATTCTGGACTTCGTCGGCGGGTCGAGCTACCACGTCCGCGGATTGAACTCGCGGCGACGCGATCCTGTTCACTTGACGTGGAATGTCGCCGAGCTGAGTCGCGGAATCCGGCCGCGGACCGCAATATGGCCGCTTGCGCGAAGCGCTGTAAGGGCCGGACGAGCAGTTACCGGAAAAGCTTCGTCAGGAACAGGCCGCGCTTGCGAGCGGGAGCGGTCGCCTCAGCCAGCGCGTGGATCTCGGCGACCGCCGGAGCGACCCGCTCCGCGAACGCCCTCGTCAGCAGGTGGACCGCTTCGCGCTCCGTGTTCGAGCCCTGGGCGGGGAGCGGGGACTCGGGCGCCAGGCCAGCGAGCTCCACCGGGTCCAGCGCGGGCAGCACTCGCATGATGATTCGGCGGCCGAAGTAGAGCTCGTGGTTGCCGCCGAAGATCAGCGGCACGATCGGGGCGCGGTTGCGAAGGGCCATGTAGCCCATGCCGCTGCCCAGGCGACGAATGGAGCCCAGCTCGGAGGCCGGGCCTGTTTCGGGCATCAGCAGGAAGACCGCGCCGGCGTCGAGGACCTCGCGAGCGGCGTCGAGGTGCTTCGCGACGACCTTCGGATCGCGGCCCGCGGGAATCGGAATCACGCTCCCGAGCCGCGCCACGACCCACCGCCGGAGTGGCGACCGAGCCATCGTCCGGGCGTCGCCGAAGAACGCCAGCCGCGGCGTCGATGGCAGCAGGATCCACGGCACGAACGGGTCGATCCAGGTCCGGTGCGGCATCCCGGCTGCGATCCATCGACCGCTCGGGTGCCCCGAGGCGTCGCGCGGCAGGTTCTCGCGACCCTCGATCGTCATGTGGATCCGCAGGCATCGCGCGAGGAACCACCAGAGCGCACGGAGCAGCCGGTAGGTCAGCCCGGGCCGCGAGGTGGCCGCCCCGTGGAGCCCCGCTGAAAGCTCGGGCTCGGGCTCGGGCTCGGGCTTGGGCCCTGGCGCGGGCTCGCGCTCCGGTTCGTGCTCAACCACACCCTCCATGACGCGCATCGTGCGCTTCCGTCATGCCGCCCACGAGCCGCTCCCGCCTACACTCCCTGCCGTGACGAGCACCACCGCCAAATCGGGCGTCGGCGGCAGGCCGATCGGGCCGTACGAGCGGCGAACCGCCGAGGTCCACGCGTGGGACCCGGCCACCGTCGACGTTGCTCGGCGGGTGTCGGACCTGATCAAAGAGCGGCGTCCGGACCTCGTGGTCGAGCACATCGGCAGCACGGCGGTCCCGGGCCTGCCCGGCAAGGGCATCGTCGACCTGTCGATCGAGACCGAGCCCGCCGAGATCCCCGGAATCGTCGAGCTGCTCTACGAGCTCGGCTTCCAGCCCCAACCTGGGCCGGACCCCTGGCCGGCGACACGGCCGATGCCGGTCGGCTCGATCGAGCACGGCGGCAAGGAATACCGGATCCACCTCCACGTCCAGCCGAAGGGCGGCGACTTCCGGCGTGACATCGCCTTCCGCGACGCGCTGCGGAATGACCCAGAGCTGACCCGCCAGTACACGGACCTGAAGCTCGGGATCACGCAGGGCGGGGCGGTCGACGGCTTCCGCTACACGCACTCGAAGACGACGTGGATCCTCGGCGTCTACCGCCAGCTCGGGTTCGTCCCGCCGGCGATCCTGCCTCCGGCAACGATCGGCATCCTCGGCGGCGGCCAGCTCGGGCGGATGCTCGCCCTCGCCGCGCGCGAGATGGGCTACCGCATCGCCGTTCTCGATCCGGACGAGCACTGCCCGGCGGCGTCGGTCGCCGATCGGCTCGTGGTCGGGACGTACGACGACCTGGAGGCCGCGCGAAAACTGGCCGATGGGTGCGCCGTCGTCACGTACGAGCTCGAGCACGTCTCCGCGCCGCTCGTCTCCGCGATCGACGATGGGGTGGTCGCAATGCGGCCGGGCCCGTACCCGCTGAAGATGACCCAGGACCGCCTCGCCGAGCGGAAGTTCCTCGAGTCGAACGGCGTTCCCGTCGCGCCCTGGCGGCCGGTCTCGTCCGCGGGGGAGCTAAGGGCGGCGGCGGCCCAGCTCGGCTATCCCGTGCGGCTCAAGGCCAACATCGGCGGCTACGATGGCCGAAGCCAGCACCGGCTCGCGAACCCCGAGGAGATCGAGGCGCACATCGCCGCGCAGCCGATCGACACGACGATGCTCCTCGAGCGGGAGCTGCAGTTCCGCACCGAGCTGTCGGTCGTGGTCGCCCGCGCGACCGACGGTATCTGCGTCTCCTTCCCGCCCGCCCGGAACCGCCACGACGACGGGATCCTCGTCGAATCGGTCGTCCCGGCGGGGATCGCGCCCGAGGTCGAGCAGGCCGCCCGTGAGCTCGCCGAACGGCTCGCCACGGGGATGGGCCTGATCGGCGTGCTGACGGTCGAGCTGTTCCTCATGCGCGACGGCTCGCTCGCGGTGAACGAGCTCGCCCCGCGGGTCCACAACAGCGGCCACTGGACGATCGAGGG
>DAINSJ010000239.1:0-2739 GCA_036741375.1 Candidatus Limnocylindrales bacterium | reverse complement strand
GGCGTCCCGGCGGGGACCGCCCGCTCCCGATTGCATTACGC
The DNA here is from genome assembly GCA_036741375.1 of Candidatus Limnocylindrales bacterium. Lineage (GTDB taxonomy): Bacteria > Chloroflexota > Limnocylindria > Limnocylindrales > CSP1-4 > UBA5189. The sequence goes on along the minus strand of DAINSJ010000239.1, from coordinate 2,698 downwards.
CACCCGGATGCTGCGAGCGGCCCTTACGGCCGACATGGCGCCGGTCATCCCCGAAGGACGTTTGGCATGAACGCGAATCGCAACCCCGACGGACGGATCCGAGCTTGGCTCGATCTGATGCCCGACGAAGCCCCGGATCGCGCGATTGCCAACGTCCTCCAGGCCATCGAGTCGACGCCGCAGGTTCGGCGCCCGCTCGTGCCGGCCATCCGGAGGTTCCCCATGTTGAACCGACTCTCCCTCGCCGCCGCCGCGGCCGTGGCGATCGTCGCCGTGATTGCGGGCGCCGCGCTGCTGTCCAGGCCGAGCTCCACGGTCGGCGGTCCGCCAACGCCCTCGCCGGCGCTCTCAACGACGCCGGCACTCGCACCCACCGCGCTCCGCGCGACATGGCTCGCCGATACGGGACCGGCGGCCAGCCCCGGTCGCGGTGGCTCCATGATCCGGCTCGTCGTAAGCCCCGCCGGCGACACGGTGACCATCCTCGACGCCGGCGGCGTGACGTTCGCGAGCCGCCCAGTTTCGGGTTCGGGCGCTGAGCTCGACATCACCTCGACCGCGTCCGCTGACGGATGCCAGATTGGCGACCTCGGACGATATCGGTTCGCCTTTGGGACCGATGGGGTCGTGCCCGGGAGCGACGGCACGTTGCTTTCACTCGCCGTCGTCGCGGACAGCTGCGCGACCCGGATGGCGATGCTCAATCGGACGTGGGTCCATGCCATCGACGCGACCAGCGCGGGCGGGCGGGGCGTCGCGGCGGCATTCGCTCCGATGTTCCTCATCACGCTGCCTCCGGCCGCCTACGTCTCCGAGGTGGGCACCGATTCGCTCACACTCACCTCCGGGATCCCCGATCGAACCATGATCGTGGTCAGGAACCCCCTCGGCTGGTCCGATCCCTGCTCCGCCGGCGGTGGAGCGAAACGACCCATTGCGCCGACGATCGCGGCGTTCACCGCCTACATGCGCACACTGCCGGGGTTCACGGTCCAGTCATCCGGTTTGCAGATTGATGGCCACCCAGCCGTCCGGCTGACGATCCCGTCGGTCTTGACGACCGACTGCCCGACCCACCGGGTCAACGAGTGGACGGCGGGCGCATCGGCCGGCCCAGGCGGCTGGCAGCTCAACCAGGGCGACACGGACGTCCTGTACCTCGTAGAGGTCGATGGCAACCTGGTCCTCTTGCAATGGCTTGGCACCGGTGTCACGACGTCGGAAGAGCAGGCGCTCCTGGCGACCATTCGCTTCACGAACACGCTGCCCCAGTAGCTTCCTCGGCGAAGCCGGACCGGCTCCACACCCGCGCCGGCGGTGCCTTAAGGGCCCGCCGGCGCCTCCTTTTCGGCCGCCGTCGCCACCTGCCGACCTTGCCGCGGCACGGGCCATCCGGTAGCATGAGAAAAACCCCCGGAGGCTCGACCCATGGCGAAGTATGTCTTTGTGACCGGAGGCGTCACCTCCTCTCTCGGCAAGGGCATCACCGCCGCCAGCATCGGGAGGCTCCTCAAGGCCCGCGGCCTGCACGTCTCCATCCTCAAGCTCGATCCGTACATCAACGTGGATCCGGGCACGATGTCGCCGTACCAGCACGGCGAGGTCTTCGTCACCGACGACGGCGCCGAGACGGACCTCGACCTCGGCCACTACGAGCGGTTCATCGACGAGAACCTGACCCAGCTCTCCAACGTGACCACGGGCCGCATCTACCAGGCCGTGATCGCGAAGGAGCGCCGCGGCGACTACCTCGGCGGGACCGTCCAGGTCATCCCCCACATCACGAACGAGATCAAGGAACGGATCGTCCGCGTCGCCAAGGACGGCGACCCCGATGTCGTCATCGTCGAGGTCGGTGGCACGGTCGGCGATATCGAGTCGCTGCCGTTCCTCGAGGCGATTCGCCAGATGCGCAAGGACGTCGGTCGGGCGAACGTCCTCTACGTCCACGTGACCCTCCTGCCGGCGCTCGCCGCGACCGGCGAGCTGAAGACGAAGCCGACCCAGCACTCGGTCAAGGAGCTCCGCGGCATCGGCATCCAGCCGGACGTGATCGTCCTGCGCTCGGACAGCGCCGTCCCGGACGAGATCCGCGAGAAGATCGCGCTCTTCACCGACGTCGACGTCGATGCCGTCATTCCCGCCCCGACCGCCGCCACGATCTACGAGGTCCCGCTCCAGTTCGAGGACTTCGGGCTCGGTCGGCTGGTCGTCAGGGAGCTCGGGCTGGGCGACGCGGACGTCGAGCCGGACCTGGCAACCTGGCGTGCCCTGGTCGAGCGGATCAAGCACCCAAAGCCTATCCTCGAGATCGCCCTCGTCGGCAAGTATATCGAGCTGCCCGACGCCTACCTCTCGGTGACCGAGGCGCTCAAACACGCCGGCTGGGCCCATGACGTCGATGCGCGGGTTCGCTGGGTCGACTCGGAGAGCCTCAGCCACGACAACCTGCACGACAAGCTCGATGGCGTCGCGGGCATCCTCGTTCCCGGTGGCTTCGGCCATCGCGGCATCGAGGGCAAGGTCCTCGCGGCCCACTACGCCCGCGACCACAAGGTGCCGTATCTCGGGCTGTGTCTCGGTCTTCAGTGCGCGGTCATCGAGTTCGCTCGCGCCGTGATCGGCACGAAGGACGCGAACTCAACCGAGTTCGACATGTTCACCGAGAACCCCGTGATCGACTTCATGCCCGACCAGC